>JALVYZ010000129.1 GCA_027037705.1 bacterium
TTACATACTTTACAAAGTTAATAATATTTGTAATTTCATCTATCAATTGATCTGGCCTGCATAATATATGAGCATCATCCTGGGTAAAGCCCCTAACTCTTAACAATCCATGTAAAACTCCTGATTTCTCATGTCTGTACACAGTCCCAAGTTCAAAATATCTAATTGGAAGGTCTCTATAACTTCTTAACTTTGATTTATATATAAGCATATGAGCAAGGCAATTCATAGGTTTTATGCCATACTCCTGATCATCAATTTTTGTAAAATACATATTTTCTTTGTAATTGTCATAATGACCAGATTTTTTCCATAAATCTAATTTTAAAATTTGAGGTCCAATAACAATCTGGTATCCTCTTTTTAAGTGTTCTTTTTTTTCAAAATCTTCTAAAGCCATTCTTAATAGTGCACCTTTTGGATGCCAGATTACAAATCCAGCACCAGCTTCCTCATGAATGCTGAATAAATCAAGTTGTTTCCCTAATTTTCTATGATCTCTCTTTTTTGCTTCTTCTAAAAATTTAAGATAATTATCTAAATCTTCTTTTTTAAAAAATGCTGTTCCATAAATTCTCTGGAGCATTTTATTATTTTCATCACCTCTCCAGTAAGCTCCAGCAGTGTTTAAAATTTTAAACGCTTTAATTTTTGAGGTTGTAGGAATATGTGGCCCTCGGCATAAATCTGTAAAATTGCCTTGAGTGTATAAAGTTATATCTTCCTCATCAGGAAGTTCTTCTATAATTTCAACTTTATAGTCTTCGTTTAAATCTTTAAAAAATTTTATAGCTTCCTCTCTTGATACTTTTCTTTTTGAAAATTTTTCATTTTTCTTAATAAGTTCTTTCATCTTTTTTTCAATTTTTATTAAATCTTCATTAGAGAAACCTGGCTCATAGTCAAAATCATAGTAGAATCCATTTTCAATTGCAGGACCAATTGTTACTTTTGCCTCTGGATAAAGCTCTTTAACTGCTTCTGCCATTACATGAGCAGCGCTATGTCTTAATATTTCAAGAGCTTCAGGAGAATCTTCAGTTATAAATTCTACTTTACAATTTTTATCAATAATATCTGTTAAATCTGTTAATTTATTATCTATTTTAACTGCAATAGCTTTTTTATATAAATTTTTGCTTAATTTTTTAGCTAAATCTAATGCTGTTAATCCTTTTTCTATTTCAATAACATCTCCATCTGGTAAAGTAACTTGTATTTTTTCCATTAAAATTCTCCAGTATTTTTAGTGTTGGTGTTGGTTATGGTGTTAGTATTTTATTCATATTATTCATTAGTTCTAACTACTCTCGACTCCAGACTACGCATTCAATACTAACAACTTCAACTAACCTCAACTAACTTCAACTAAGCTTTCAAATAGGCGCAGGCGGTATCGAACCGCCGACCTCTGCCGCGTCAAGGCAGCGCTCTCCCACTGAGCTATGCGCCTTGAAATTACCTTGCACTATTAAAAAAATCTTTATTTGTCAAGAACTTAGTTAATTCCTCCATAAAATTATAATCAGTTAAATCCATTTTTATTGGAGTCACTGAAACGTAACTATTTTCAACAGCATATATGTCTGTATCTTCATCTTTGCATAATATAACTGGAGTTCCTGCAATCCAGTAATATTTTTGTCCCCTTGGATCTGTATTTTCAACTATAACATCTTTATAAGTTCTTTTTCCTTGACGGGTTACTTTTATTCCCTTTATTTCTTGAAAAGGTTTGTCAGGCACATTAATATTCAAAAATGTGTCTTTTTTAAAATTTAATCCATTTGAAATTAAAATTTTTAAAAATTTTATTGCAGATTCATAATGAACATATACAGGTCTTTTTTGAAAATCTACATCTATTGATAAAGCAATTGAGGGTAACCCCATTAAACATCCTTCCATTGCTCCAGCAACTGTCCCAGAGTAAGTTATGTCATCGCCAAGATTAGCTCCATAATTTATTCCTGAAATTAATAGGTCAAATTTAATGCCCTCAAAGATTTTGTTCAAACCTAACATTACACAATCAGTTGGAGTCCCGTCAACTGCATAAAAATTTTTCCCATATTCATAAACTCTTAATGGCATATTCATTGTTAATGAATGACTTGAGCCAGATTGCTCTTTTAATGGTGCAATTACAAATACATTATGTTCATCTTCTAACGATTTTTTTAACTCAATTAAACCATCAGCATTTATCCCATCGTCGTTAGTTATAAGAATATTCATAATTTTTCCTTTTTTAATTTTCTGAAGTGGAATTTGACAAAATATTATTCATTTGTAACTTCTTTTATTAATTTGTCCATTATTTCTGTTGCTTTTCCTTGTAAAAAGATTGTATTTAGAGATGAGGTTAAAGGAGTTGATTCTAAGTTAACTTCTATTATTGGAATACCTTTTCTATAAGCTAAGTTAGGTAAAAATGCTGCTGGATAAACTTGTGCAGAAGTCCCTATTACCATAAAAACATCGCAGTTTTCAGCAGCTTCATTTGACTTTTGCATAATTTCATGGTCAATAGGCTCACCAAAAAAAACTACATCAGGTTTATATGGGAAATTACATTTTTCGCAATGTGGGATTTCATCTAACCTGTAATTTTCAATAGAATCTTCATTCCCACATTTTATACATATCAATTTATCCCAGACTCCGTGGTATTCATAAACAATAGAATTTCCTGCTAATGTATGTAATTTATCAATATTTTGAGTTATAATTACAACATTTTTCCCTAAATCTTCCAATTCTTTTAGTGCAATATGGGCTCTATTTGGTTTCTTTCCTTGTAAAATTTGATGCATTTCTTTTAACATCTTCCATACTTTATATGGGTCTTTTCTAAAGGAGTCAATATGTGCATACTCAAATGGATCATATTTTGACCACAATCCACCAGCACTTCTAAAATCTGGGATCCCGCTTTCTACAGAAATACCAGCACCTGTTAAAACTGTAATATTTTTAGAATTTTTTATTAATTCAGCTGCTTTCTTTATTTTTTCCATCTTCATCCCCTTTTAAAAGGAGTTCATTTGAAATTTCATCTTTTTCCTGAATATCTGATAATCTTATTTCATCAATTAGATTATCTAATTCTTCAAGTTCTATTTCAATATCTTTAATTTTTAAAATTAAGTCTTTAATTTCTTCATCTTCTATAAAATTTTTATCTAATTCATGAAATTCATAAACCAAGAATCCCAGATCCCTAAATAATATCTCTTTTTGTTTATTTAATTTGTATTGTTTGAAATTTATTTTTAAGATTTTAAAAAAATTGTAAATCTTTTTAACAAATGAGTTTGTCATCTTAAAAATTATATATATTAAAATTTTTTTTGTCAATTGAAAAAAGAATATTTATGAAAAGTGCTTGTATTTGTATATAAACTTTTAGTTGACAAATATTAAAAACTTAGTTAAAATTAAACAGTGTTATAAAATTTTAAGGAGGCATAAATGAGTAAAGGATATGATTTTGATAGGGTAATTGATTTAATTTCAAGCGAGAATAAGGAAAAAATATTGCTAGGATTAGAAGAGATAGAAAAAAATATTGATAAAATCCCAGCAGAAGTCGTAGAAGATGTAATAGCTTCACTTTTTTTTATTGATTTAGGGGATCATCCTGAAATGGTTGATGTAAAAGATAAAGCTACAAGAACTTTAAGTATGTTTGGAGTTAAAGTTATTCCTTTTTGTTTAAAAAGTCTTGAAGATGCAGATATGAAAGCTGCTCTTAATTTTGCAAGAGTTTTAGGATATGTTGGAGGAGATGTTATTGAGCCATTGATTGAAGAGTATTATAAAACAGACGATCCAGATACAAAATCTTTTATATTATATGCTATGAGTAAAGTGAAAGATAAAGATGTAAAAAAAGCAGTTCCGCTTGTTATTTCCGCAATGAGTTCTGATAATAAGGAGGTTAGAGATACAGCAACAAGAACAATTGGAAAGTTTTTTGAGATTCTTGATAAAAATGATGTAGATGAGATTTTAATAGAAACAATTTTTAATTTACTTTTTACAAGAATCGCAGATCCATCAGCCCCAATTAGAGCTAAAGCAGTTAGATCTCTAGGGAAAATGGCTAAAAAGGGCGTATTAAATGATAAGCAAAAAGAAAAAGTAAAAAAAGCATGTGAAAGAATTTTAGGAAAAGATGAAAACTTTGAATGGGATAAAGCATTTATAGTTAGAAAAGAAGCAAAAGAAACTTTAAAATATGTATAATGTAAAGGCTGAAGGTGGAAGGAAGAAGGAAAAATTTTTTAAAAATATAAAGGTTGAAAGGGATTATCCCTTTCAACCTCAAGTTTATAATTTTGAAGCTATAGCTTCAACAAAATCTCCAACAAATTTTTCAGGTTTTTGACTCTGTTT
>JALVYZ010000130.1:0-669 GCA_027037705.1 bacterium
GCAGGACAAACTACGGGCCGTCGATGATCTGGCGCCAGAACATCCTCACATGTACTGTGAAGAAAAAAGTAAAAATATAAAAATACCGAGCGATAATTAACGTGAATATTTAGAATATTCTTCGTCCTATAACTGCCACGCGAATTGTTACGCTAAACGAATTTCATATACGAATGCATAAGTTTTACTCTGTACCCGTACACTTATTATTTATATATTTGTGTGTATATGTGTGTGTGCGCGCGCGCGTGTGTGTGTGCGAGTGAGTGTGCGTGTATAACATAAAACACGCGCGCACATACGTAGACATACGCGTGGGATCGTATTATAACAAAATCCTGTAATAATATATACGTTTACTATATATATATATATATATATATATATATATATAATAAAGGTATTAGTTTAGACTAAAATCACTGGCTATAATACGGGTTCTGTACTATAAGTTCTATACATTTAATTGAGTTTGCCCTCCGTATTTTGTTTATTCAATGTGCTGTAATTAACTCTTTATCAAATACAGGTTCAAACAACAGGGCCGAAGACGTCCAGTGCCGAATTCTGTGCCACTGGTACATAAACAGATTTGATGTTGTCACCTTAGTATCGCCCACTGGCTACTAGACTGATCAATATCTACATTCTGGATTTCGTTAAGTGAAT
>JALVYZ010000130.1:679-1206 GCA_027037705.1 bacterium
ATTACTGACTTGTTTCACTACTGTTAGAAACATGCTACGTTAAACAACGTGTTCTAATTCCCACGTCCGAGTAAATATTAATAACAATACCCGATCCGAAACTCCAGCCATCTCTAAGCAAACGCGACTATCGCCTGGAATATGGTAAAAACGGGTTTTTGGCATCAATCAGCAATGCCTTTTCAAATGGCAGGGAAAGTGACCATAGTCGTATGTGGTCTTTAGCTCTATCATATAATTACACTTAAAACTGCTGAATACTCTTACTGAACGGCAATATCTTATAAGAGCCGTTTCATTTGTTTATCTTTTCCAAAGCTGGCATAAATTACGAGTGTATTCTAAAAATGTATTGTACAAGACAAATCGTGTGATAAATTGCAACACCATATTAAAAAAACAAAACATGTGCTGCAATAATTCAGTTATTAATCTCGTCATTCATCAATCTGTATCTATTTAGCTGTCTATTTATCTGTTCGCATGTCTGCCTGGCAGTCTGTTTGCAATCTTTTTTAATCTCGGCG
>JALVYZ010000131.1 GCA_027037705.1 bacterium
GTAATATACAATGTCAATAATTTTGAACTTATTCCTGTTTATAATTATATATCAAAAAGATATGGTGATGCTTTGAATAAGGAACATGTTAATCCATATTCAATAGTTAATTTTCAAATAAATTATTATGGTTTTAAAAATATATCTCTTGGAATGGAGATTGATAATATATTAAATCATAAATATGTTGGGAGAATTGATACATGGGATGATTCAACAGGTAATACAACTTATTATTGTTCAAGTCCCTTTACAATGATGTTTAAAGTTTCAGGAAGATTTTAATTTATGGAGGTAAAGGAAATGGATGTATTTAAACCACAATTTTGGAAAGAATATGTTAAAAAGAGAGAAGCAAAATTTAAAACTAAAAATGTTGCAAATAAATCTATGTGGGAAGAAATGGCACATTACTATAAGGACTTTGAAAAAGAGAAATCTTATGAAAAGTTAAAAACTTTTCCCATAAAATATCTTAAAGAGAAGGGCATATTAAATAAAAACATTACTGTTGCTGATATTTGTTGTGGACCAGGAACTCATGCAATTGATTTTGCAAAATCGTGTAAAGAGATATTTGCATTTGATATTTCTGAAAAAATGCTTGAAGAATTGAAAAATAAAGCTAATAAGGAAAATGTTTCAAATATTAGAGTTAAGTGTAATGACTTTTTTAAAGAAAATTTTAATGAAAAATTTGACTTGGTATTTGTTTCAATGAGTCCAATATTAAATGACATTGAGACTGTAGATAAACTTCTTACAATTTCTAATAGATATCTTTTTTTAATTTTTTGGGCAGGTAAAAGAGAAAATAAAATATTTAATAAATGCTATAAAGCAATTTTTAATGAAGATTTTGAGTGGGATATTCTTGACATTACAGTAATATTTAACTATCTCTACTCGTTGGGATATGCTCCTGAAATTTTCTATAAAGATATGCTATGGGAAAACAAATTTGATTTTGAAAAAGTATATAACCACACTTTATGGCATTTAAAATTTTATAAAAATGAACTAACAGATAAAGAAAAAGAAGTTGTAAGAAATATTTTAGAAAAGGAAAATGAATGGAAAACTTTTTTAAGAATAGGATTTGTATTTCTTGATAAAAAAAATATTTTTTAACTTGTTAATAAAAATTAGTTGTTGGGAGTTTTATTTGATGATATATGTCCAAACTGAGCATAAAAGATGAAAG
>JALVYZ010000132.1 GCA_027037705.1 bacterium
GTCTAATAATTGGAACACCTCTATCTTACATTTTTGCAAGGAAAGATTTTCCATTCAAAAAAACAATTGAAGGAATAATTGACCTTCCAATAATGATCCCTCATCCTGTTATTGGACTTGCAATACTTTCAATTGTTGCAAAGGATTACTGGATTGGAAAAATTTTAAATAAACTTGCAATTGAGGTTGTTGGTTCTGTTACAGGAATTGTTATTGTATTAATTTATGTTGGGCTTCCATTTTATGTGAATACTGTAAAAGCCGGTATAAAAGCTATTCCAGAAAGGCTTGAATATGTTTCAAGAACTCTTGGTAAAGGTGAATTTGAAACCTTTTTAAAAATTGTTCTTCCTCTGTCGTATAAAAGTATTATTGAAGGATTGATTATGTCAACTGCAAGAGCAATAAGTGAATTTGGTGCAGTAATAATAATTGCATACCATCCAATGGTTGCACCAGTGCTTATATATGAAAGATTTACAGCTTACGGTTTAAAATATTCAATACCAGTTGCCACCATTTTAATTATTATCTGTTTGATATTATTCATTATTTTACGGACAGTTTCAAAAAAAAAGTAATTTCAAAATATTTCACTTGAATTTTTATTCTTTTCTTTATCCAATACAAAATTGAGACTTATCATAATGAAAATGTCATACAAAAATTATCAAACCTATATTATATACTATCTGTAACTTGAGTTATTTATAAATCTTTCATCATCTCGTGTCTTTTCAAGTTTATGAATGTTTTTTTCTAACCATCCAATTCTTTTAGGTTTTCTTTCATCAAATTTTGGAGCATATGGTTTTATATCAAGTAATGGAGTTCCATCTATAATATCAACATCTTCTATATGAAGAATATTATTCTCAATTTTAATTAATTTTACTGTAGATAATCCAATTGGATTAGGTCTTGCTGGGGCTCTTGTTGCAAATACACCATGAAACTCATCATCCATATAAGGTTTAACAATTAATTTGTAATCTTTAACAAGATGAAAAAAGTATATAAGATGAATATAAGAAAAACCTTCAAGATCTTTTAAACCTTCTATATATTCAGGAAAAATTTCAACCTTTCCCTTTATCCCTTTTGCAGCAAGAGGTTGAATAGGTGTTCCTTTTGGCTGTTTAAATGGAGAATGTATAATACCGATTGGTTTAAAATTTATATCTTTCATTTTGGTTTT
>JALVYZ010000133.1 GCA_027037705.1 bacterium
ACTCAACAACTATTCTCATACCTCTTCTATCGCTTTCATCTCTTACATCTGTAATTCCATCAATTTTTTTCTCTTTTACAAGATATGCTATTTTTTCAATTAATTTTGCTTTGTTAACTTGATATGGTATTTCTGTAATTACAATTGCAGGTTTTTTCCCTTTTAATTCCTCAACTTCTGCTTTTCCTGTAATAACTATTGAGCCTCTCCCAGTCCTGTATGCGTCTTCTATCCCCCTTTTGCCTTTAATAATACCATAAGTTGGAAAATCTGGGCCAGGAATTATCTTCAATAATTCATCTATTGTAATATCAGGATTATCAATCATTGCAACTAATCCATCAATAACTTCAGTTAAATTATGGGGTGGAATATTAGTTGCCATTCCAACTGCAATTCCACTTGAACCATTGATTAATAAGTTCGGAACTTTTGTTGGCAAAATAACAGGCTCAACCAAGGAAGAATCATAATTTGGCATAAAATCGACAGTTTCTTTATCAATATCAGCTAAAAATTCAGATGCAATTTTTGTCATCCTAACTTCGGTATATCTCATTGCAGCAGGTGGATCACCATCAACAGAACCAAAATTCCCTTGACCATCTATTAATGGATATCTTAAAGAGAAATCTTGTGCCATTCTTACAATTGCATCATAAACTGCAGAATCTCCATGTGGATGATATTTTCCAATAACTTCTCCTACAATTCTTGCTGATTTTTTATAAGGTTTATTATACACATTACCAAGTTCATGCATTGCATATAAAATTCTTCTATGAACAGGCTTTAATCCATCTCTAATATCTGGCAAAGCCCTTCCAATAATAACACTCATAGCATAGTCAAGATAAGATTTCTTTAATTCTTCTTCAATTGGAACTTCATTAATTTTTTCGCCAAAAATTTCTTGCATCCTTGTTCTCCTAATTTTTTATAATAAAACTTTTAACATTGTTTATCATAATTTGCAAGAATTTAAAAGATTGGCAAATTAAATAAAGTATTCAAAAGATAGCTATTTTCTTTTCTTTTTTTAATGCAAATCCTAAAAAATTTACTATTTAGACCTGTATAATTTGCACAATTTCTGATTAGTATATGATGATTAATTAAAAATTCAGATAACTTAAAAGCATCTAAATCTTTCTTTAAAATTTTTATTAATAAATAATTTGCATCACTTGGAAAAATTTTAAAAATTCTTTTATCTTTAAATTTTGACAACAAAAACTTTTTTTCTTTTTTTATATAATTTTTAGATTTAATTAGATAATTTTGTTGTTCTAATAAAAATTTTCCAATTTCAATACTGAAACTATTTAATGACCATGGAGGAAGAAATTTTTTTACTTTTGAAATTGATTCTTTATCTGATTTTATAACACCTATTCTTAAACCTGGGATAGAAAAATTTTTAGTAAAAGACCTTAATACAATTAATTTTTTATAACTCAAATTTATTAAACCTTTTCCATCTGTAAAATCTATAAATGCTTCATCAACTATTAAATATTTATCATTCTTCTTACAATACTTAGCTATTTCCTTCATTGTAAAAAAATCTATTAAATTTCCACAAGGATTAGAAGGATTGGTTATAAAAATAGAATCAAAATTTATCTTATTTAAAAAGTGAAAAAAATTATTTAAATCTATTGAAAAATTACTATTTTCATTTAAATAGTAAAAAATAATATTGGTATTAAAAAGTTTTAGACTTTTTTCATATTCTGAAAAGTTCGGGACAACTATAACAGAATTTTTAAATTTAAAAGCAATAGGAAGTAAATAAATAAATTGAATTGAACCATTTCCCACTAATATATTTTTATTGGAACAATTATAAAAATCAGATAATTTATCTACTAAACTTTCAGCATAAATCTCTGGATATTTATCAAGGTGATTTATGTTTTCTTTAATTAATTTTTTTACTATTACTGGGAAACCTAAAGGATTAACATTTATACTGAAATCGTATTTAATTTCTTTTTTATAAAAATTATAATCTCCACCATGAGAAGGTAATTTTTTCATCTAATCAAATACCTTTTTAGGGTTAAGTATATTATTGGGGTCAAAAATCTTTTTTATCTCTTTCATTATAATTATCTGATTTTCACCAACAAAGTCTTTTAAAATTTCTTTTTTTAATACTCCAATACCATGTTCTCCTGAAGGCACTCCTTCATATTTTTTTACTATTTGATACATTTGAAAGAGTAATTCATTTTCTTTAATATTTAAACTTTCTTCAAATAAAAAATTTACATGTATATTTCCATCACCTGCATGTCCAAAGCATGCAACTTCGATATTATATTTTTTCCCCAAATTTTTAATGTCACTTATTACTTTTTTTAATGTTCCCCTTGGAACAGAAATATCTGCTTTGCCAATAAAACTACAATTCTCTTTTAAAACCTCTCCAATACTTCTTCTTGCATTCCAAATATCTCTTTCTCTAACTGGATTATCAAGAGGGTATAGATTTATAAAACCTTCAACTTTTTCAAAAATTTCATATAGTCTCATTATCTTTTCGCTACTATCTTCTAAATCTATAATGATAGAAGCTTTAGCATTTTTATCAGGAAGATTGTATTTTTTAGTTAAATATTTTAAAACCACATCATCCATGTATTCAAGTGATGATGGTAAGATACTGTTTTTAAAAAGAATATTAGTAGCTTCAAACAAATTAAAAATATTTTCAAATGTAACATAAACGGAAATTTTATTTTCTGGTTTTGGCAACAATTTTAAATAAATTTTTGTTATAATTCCTAAAGTTCCTTCTGAACCTATAAAAATATCTTTTAAGTTATAGCCTGAAGAATTTTTTATAACTTTTCCACCTAACTTTAAAACTTCACCTTTTCCCGTTACAACTTCAAGTCCTGTAACATAATCTTTTGTAACTCCATACTTTACAGTTGAAGGCCCTCCAGCATTTGTTGAAACATTTCCACCAATTGTTGAACTTTCAAAACTTGCTGGATCAGGTGGGTAAAAAAGATTTACTTTTTCAACTTCCTCCTTTAAATTGTATGTAATAACTCCTGGCTCAACAACTGCAATTAAATTTTCTGTATCAATCTCTAAAATTTTATTTAATCTTTCAAGCGATAAAATTATATTTTTTTCTGAAAAGACTAAACAGGAGCCTGTTACACTGGTACCTGCTCCCCAGCATGTTATTGAAATTTTATACTTGTTACATAATTTAACAATATTAACAATTTCATTAAGATTTTTTGGTTTTAATACAAGAGGAGGATATGATTTATATATTGTAGATTTATCTTCTGAATATTTATCTATTAAATCTTTATCTTGAATTATGGAATCTTTGTTTAATATTTTTCTTAATTCTTCTAAAAACTCCTTCATGAGAATTTTCGCTTTATCATAAAAAGGAAAATTAATCCAACAAAAATTATCAATATACTTGCACTCAAGCCTTTCTCAAACTGTCCTTCAGATATTGTCTGGTAAATGTAAATTGGAATATTTTCTGTTTTGTTAGAAATTCCTCCTCCCACAAGCAAAGTTGCCCCAAATTCTCCAAAACTTCTAATCCAGCTAAGAATTATTCCAGATAAAATACTACCAAAAGAAATTTTAAAAGTTGTATCAAAAAATGAACGAAATGGATTAGCACCAAGAGTCATAGCTATATTTTCATAAATATCAGTTACAAGTTCAAATGAATTTTTAGCTGATTTCAAAACATAAGGGAATGATATAAAAAATTGAGCTATTACTGCACCTTTAATTGTAAAAATAAAATTAGGTAGAACTTTATTAAAAAAAATCAATAACATTGCACCAATAATTAAAGGAGGGATTATCAATGGAATATCAAATATTGAGTCTAAGAATTTTACAAAAAAACCTTGATTTCTTGCAAGATAATAGCCAGTTGGAATACCAAATATCGAAGAGAGGATTGTCGCGATTATAGAAGTTTCAAGACCAAAAAAAAGAGATAACAAAAATCTCTTATCATATATTAAATTTGTAAATTTTAAATCTTTTAGCTCAAGAATAGGCAAAATAATTAAAACAACAAGGATTAGTGAAAAAAATAGATATGCAATTAACCTAAAAACATATTTTATATCCATAATTTTTAAAAATTTCTCTCTTTGAAATTATAAAATTAAAAAAGTCCTTAGTAATTTTTTTATCTTTTGAGTATTTTAAGATAATTAGTGGTGCTTTATCTACAACAAGATACTTTTCTGGAATGTTTATAATTTTAAATTTGAAAACTTTTGCAACTGATTCAAATAAAATTCCAGCATCTACAACATTCATTTTTAAATAATTTGCAATCTGTGCTACATTTGT
>JALVYZ010000134.1 GCA_027037705.1 bacterium
CTTGTGAACAATTTTATATGAAAGACGGAAAAACTTTAAATACAAATTTTCTTGACTATAAAGTTCCAACAGCTCTTGACATGCCGGAAAGTGATTCATATACTGTTGAAACTTATGATCCTAATGGGCCATATGGTGCTAAAGAAGCAGGAGAAGGACTTGTATCTCCTACTGCACCAGCAATTGAAGATGCAGTTTATATGGCGACAGGAGTAAGAATTAAAAATTTACCAATTACTCCAGAAAAAATATTAAAAGGACTTGGTAAAATAAAAGAATAATGAAAAATGACAAAAAAATTCCACCTTGCTTAACAGGAAAACCAATTTGTAGAGGATGTGCAGGGTGGGAGTTTATGTTAAATGCACAAAAGAAAAAAATTGGATTATGGGCAAAGATACCAATATATTGTCCAGTGGTGAATTTAATAAAATACCCAGAATAATTAAATATAAAGGATGAAGGTTGAAGGTGGAAGGTAGAAGAAGTTAATTTTAATAGTAGCTATTCAATTAAACAAAAAGCTTCAATTT
This sequence comes from bacterium, assembly GCA_027037705.1. Lineage (GTDB taxonomy): Bacteria > DYJV01 > DYJV01 > DYJV01 > JALVYZ01 > JALVYZ01. Next base: position 534 of record JALVYZ010000134.1, read on the forward strand.
CACCATTTTCAAGCATTTTCAAAAAAATCTCTCTTTTTTCTTCTTCAGTTAAACTCATACTTTTAAATTCATAACCAGGTTTATAAAAGCAGTTTAAATTATTTAAAAATCCTCCAACATCCACTGTAGGTTTATTTTTATCAGGTTCAACTCTTACAATAAAATGAACATATTTATGTGAATTCAATTTTTTAATTAACTCTTCTTTTCCATTCATTTATTAACTCCTTTTTAACAATATGATATTTTCCTGTATTAATTGGAGAGATATGCATTGGATACACTTTTTTTGCATTAACTAACTTTGCTATAAATCCTGCTTGTTTTGCTGTTAAATGAAACCTTTCTCTTGCTCTTCTATTATCTTTATTTAAAAATGTTGCTTCAATATATAAAATTGATATATCTTTTGCTATTTTTCTTAATTTTTCAATATTTTTTTTTGAAAATACTAAATCTGTAATATATGCTATTTTCACTCCTGGAGTTATTTTTGTTATTAATTCTGCTAATTCTGAAATTTTATATTTTTTATTATTATATTCAAACTCTTCATCTAATTTTCCTGCATAAATGTACGTTTTTAATTCTCTCAACCATGGACCTACTTCAAAATTATATTCTTTTAATTTATTCTTTAAAATATTTATTTTAAACTTTTCTTCAAAAAAGTAACAAATAGAAGGAGTTCTATGATCTAATATTTCACATTTAACTACATGATCTTCTTCATTAACTATAGTTCTATTTCTAATTTTTTCAGAACCTAAAAATCTTTTTTTAAATTTTTCTTTACATCTAAATTCTGCTTTATACATTTTTCTATGGTGAATTTCATTAACTATAATTGTAAAATTGTTTTTATAATTATCTACAAGATTCCATACATAACCTTTTAATTTTCCTTCTACACATTTAATTATAGGTTCTGGACCAAAAATTTCCACAGTTTTATCTTTTCCAAGAAAAATTCTTAATAATTTATCAAAACCAAAAAAATGATCCATATGAGGATGAGAAACAAAAACCTTTTTAATTTTTAATATCTCTTTGTTATTAAGATTGGAAATATCTCCTAAATCTGCTAAATAACTAAAAGATTTAGAAAATAAATTTATATATAAAACTGGATCTCCATAAGCTCCATTTAATAATTTATGTTGAAAAAGTGATGGCATTTTACTTTATAACTACTTTATTTTTCCCAGAATTTTTAGCTTCATAAAGTGCTTTATCAGCTCTCTCAATTAAAGTCTTTTCATTATCTCCATCTTTTAATTCAGCGCATCCTATGCTAACAGTTACAGGAATTCTTTCACCTTTATAAATAAATTTTGTATTTTCAATCTTTTTTCTAATTCTTTCTGCTATTTCCTTAGCTATTTTTATATCTGTATCAGTTAAAATAACAGCAAGCTCTTCTCCTCCATAACGTGCTAAAAAATCAAAATCTCTCATTACTTTTTTAATTTGATTTGATAAAATCTTTAAAACCATATCACCTGTTTGATGGCCGTATAAATCATTGATTTTTTTAAAGTTATCTATATCTATCATTAAAAAAGACAATTTCCTATTTTCTCTTTTAGCTCTTTTTACTTCTTTTTCAATTCTATCATTAAACACAGCTCTATTATAAATCCCTGTTAACCCATCGTATAAAGCTTTTTCCTTTGCTTTAGCCATTTCTTCTTCAAGTTTCTTCATTTTTTCTTTAGCAGTTTTCAACATTTCATCAGCTTTATACAATTTTTCTTTGATTTTAAGCGTCTTTTCTCTTATGATTAAAGTTGTTTTTAAAATTGTAGTTTTAATTTTTTTTATTTCTAATATATCATCTGTTTCCTGGATCTTTTTTATTAAAACATCTAAACTTTTAGCATATTCGTCACTACTTCCAATAAATTCTTTTAAATTTTCAGCTAAAAGCAAGATAATATTTTTTAACTCTTTCTTTTCTTCTTCAAGGACTCTCTCAATTACCCCTAATTTTACAAATAAATCCTTAACATCCTGCTTAAATTTTTCTATTTTTTCAATTGTTTCTAATTGTTTTAAGTCTTCTTTTAAATTTTTTATTTTTTGTTTTAATAACTCATCTGTCTCAAAAAATGCTTTTAAATTATCAATAAACAATTCAATTACAGATATTAATTCAGTTTTTGACTTTTCAAGTTCATCTTCTCTTTTTAATAATTCTAAAAGTTCTTTTTTATAATCTTTTGATTCTTTTTTATTTTCTTTTCCTTTAGTTAAATCTATCTTTTTGCGCTCTTGAGATTCCTTTTTAATTAATTCTTCAAAATCTTTTTGAAATGATTTAAGATTTTTTAAAAATCCTTCTATATCATTTTTTTCATAGTATTTATCAAAATCTTTTGATAGTTGATAAGTAAATTTATCAACCTCTTTATTTGGGATTATTCCTTTTAAAAAGCTTAAGAATTCTTCTACAATTAATTTTTCATATTGCTTATCTTGCTCAAATAAAATATTTTTAAAATCTTTATCAATAATCTTTAATGCTTTTTTATAATTTTCTTCATCAATTGGATAATTTTTTTCTAAAAAATCAACAACATCATTAGTTTTAGTTAATTTTGATAATAACTTTGCTAAATGTAATATTATTTCATAATTGTAATCTAAAGCCATTTGTTATTTCTCTCTTTTTCTTTTTGAAAGAATGACAACATCTTTTAATATATTTTTATCTTTAGCATTTCTCCATCTTTCTAAAAAATGCTTATCATTAATTATCTGCGCAATTGCTGCCAAAGCTTTTAAGTGAAAGTTTCTTTCATCTATTGTGCCAATTAAAATAAAAATTACATCTACCTTTTTATTCTCAGGATATTTAATTCCCTTTTGTCCTCTGATTAAAACTAAATCAAAAAAATTCTCACCTTCTATAATTATATGAGGAATAGCAAGTTCATCTGTTAAAACACTACTAAATTTTTCTTCTTTTTCCAATAACTTTTTTAAAATTTCTTCCTCACTTAAATTTAATCTCTTTGATAAAGCCTTTGCAACTATTGTATAAACTTCTTTATAATCCATTTCCTCTTCAAAATCAAATACCAAAGCTTTTTTAACTAATTTATCAAATCTATCTTCAACAATATAATCTCTTTCTTTTAAAATATTTTTTAACTCTTTTTCTAATTTCGTTGTAGTTAATTTTTTATTTATAATTCTTTCAACTAAATGTAAAATAGCTGCTTCTTTTTTTGAGCGTTTTCTTCCATAAAAAATATAAACTAAAAAACTACAAAGAATCATTACTAATGTTGCTAATAGCGCATCTGAACCTATTTCAAAAATAAGAAAGATATAAATTATAATTCCTACAATTTGAAGATAGGGATAAAAAGGGACTTTATATTGAGGCTGGTAATTAGAAAGTTTACTCTCTCTCATAATTATTACAGAAAGGTTTGCCAAAATATATGTTAAAATTAATGAAGTAGAAGCTACTTCAACTAATAAATTTAATTTAAGAAAAAGACATAAAATTATCATTATACCAGTAAATGCTATTGAAATATAAGGAGTTTTAAATTTTTTATCTACCTTTGAGAAAATTTTGGGAAACATATTATCTTTACTTAATGCATAAGGATAGCGGGAAGAACTCATAATTCCAACATTAGCAGCAGATGTAAATCCTATTATTGCTGCTATTGAAAGTAAAATTTCCCCAAATAATCCCAATATTTGCTTACCTGCATCTGAAATTGGAGTTATAGTATTAATTAGTTTCCCTGCAGGAAGAACTCCAACAGTAACAAATACCAATAAAGTATAAATAATACATATTACACTT
>JALVYZ010000135.1 GCA_027037705.1 bacterium
TTATTATCCAATTTCAAATTTTAAAAGATGGAAAAGTTAAAAATATTAAAATTGTTAAATCTTCTGGCTCCAAAATTCTTGATAAATCTGCTATAAAAGCAATTTTATCAAGTGTCCCTTTTCCTGGTTTTCCAAAAAATTTGGGAAAAAATAGTTTAACAATCAAAGTCCCTATTAATTTTTTTCTTGAAGATTAATTTTTTAATTTCTTTTTTGAAACAGGAACCACAAATGGTTTTTTAGAGATAGGATTTTTTTGAACCAAAATTACTATTTGATAAACCTTTTCTAATATCTTATAATCAATAACTTGCTCAGGTTCTCCCTTTTCAACTATTTTTCCATCTTTTAATAGAATTAAATAATCACAATATTCAGACGCAAGATTTAAGTCATGAAAAACAGTAATAATTGTTAACTTACAATCTTCATGAAAAGTGTACAATAAATCCAAAATCTCTATCTGATATTTTAAATCAAGATGTGCAGTTGGTTCATCAAGAAGAAGAATCTCTGGTGTTTGCACTAAAGCAGCGCATATTGCTACAAGCTGTTGTTGACCTCCACTTAATTCATAAATAAATCTATTTTTATACTCATATATTCCTAAAAGATTGAGATAATAACTTGCAATCTCTATATCTTCTTTTGTTTCAAAAACTTGAAAAGATTTAAAATATGGTAATCTTCCCATTATTACATAATCAAAAACTCTTAACTCTTTATTCTCAATAAATTGGCCTACATATGCTACTTTTTGACTTCTAATTCTTGGCTCCATTAAATTTATATCTTCATCATTAAGAATAATTTTTCCACTATCCGGATTTAAAATACCTGCTATTGTTTTAAGAAGAGTAGACTTACCAGAACCATTAGGTCCAATAATTCCACAAAAACTTGATTTCTTTATTGAGAAAGAGATATCTCCTAATTTAAATCCATTTTTATAACCTGATATTAAATTCTCTATTTTTAAAAAACTCATAATTTTATTTCATTCCTTTTCTAAATAAATATATAAACAACACTCCTCCTATTAATCCTGTAATTACACCAACTGGAAGTTCATTAGGATATATTATTGTTCTTGCAATTATATCACAGGATAATAGGAATCCACCTCCAGCAAAAAATGATGACACAACTAAGTATCTATAATCATTTAGAAAAAATTTTCTCATAA
>JALVYZ010000136.1 GCA_027037705.1 bacterium
TGTCCATCAATAACATGCTGTGCTAATTGAGTATAAATAGGCCATGGCATAGGAGTAGGATTTGCTCCAATTGCTTTCCAGATTGCAATATGTAACTGACTGTTCATTACTCTAATTTTTAATCCTTTTACATCATCAGCTGTATGAACAGGTCTAACAGAATTTGTTAAATTTCTGAACCCATTTTCTAAAAAGTGATAACCAATGAAACCTGCTTTTTCGAATTCTTTTAAAATAGCTTTACCTATTGGTCCATCTAAGATTTCATCCACTTGTTTAAAATCCTTAAAAATAAATGGAAAAGCAACTGCTTTAATTGCTGGTACAAATTTATCAATTGGTCCAGCAGTAATTACTCCCATTTGCAAAGCACCAAGTTGAATTTGTTGTAATATACTTGTTTCATTTCCAACAGAACCTGAATGATGAATAACAACTTTAATTTCTCCATTTGACTCTTTTTCAACAATTTCTTTAAACTTCATTGAAGCTTTGTAATGCCAGGTGTTTGGAGTTGTAACAATGCCGAGGTCAATTTTGTAAGTTTTTCCAAACAAAAACCCTGAAAAAATAAACAAAAAAATTACTCCAATAAAAAATCTTTTCATTTTCTCCTCCTTTGTTTAATTTTAGGAATTATTATTACTAAATTATTATTTTTGTCAAGGATAAATTTTAATTTGCAATTTTGTTTTATTTTTTATAAAGCGATTTATATTTTTTAAAAGGAGAGAAATAGATGACTAAAGTATTAGTAACAGGAGGTGCAGGCTATATAGGTTCACATGTTGTAAAACTTTTAGGAGAAAAAGGATATGAAATTTTAGTTTATGATAATTTATATTCAGGTCATAGAGAAGCAGTTTTGTATGGTGAATTTGTAAAAGGAGATATAGGCGATAAAAAAAAATTAAAAGATGTATTAAGGAAATTTAAACCTGATGTTGTTATACATTTTGCTGCATATATTGAAGTAGCAGAATCTGTATCTAACCCTTTGAAATATTACAAAAACAACACCTGCAATGCAATTAATCTTGTTGAAACAATGGTTGAATGTGGAATTAAAAATTTTATATTCTCATCAACTGCTGCAACTTATGGTAATCCTGAAAAGATGCCAATAACAGAGGATTTTCCTTTAAAACCGATTAATCCATACGGACAATCAAAAGCCTTTTTTGA
>JALVYZ010000137.1 GCA_027037705.1 bacterium
GAGATTATCCAGTAACAGGATTTAAAGGAAGATCAAAACCAGTATTTGATTTAGATCCAATTCATATTTTACAATTAATTTCAGAAATGAATGAAGGATTGGAATATCCTGGTTTAAAAGGACCAGTAAAAATTAAACCAACAAATTTCTTTGCTGGAGCAGCTGCTTCTCCTTTTAAACAACTTGAATCAGAGCAAGTTTTACAATATTACAAATTAAAGAAAAAACTTGATGCTGGTGCTCAATTTATAATTCCTCAATTAGGATATGATGCAAGAAAATTTCATGAATTATATCTTATTGTTAGAAAAATTTTCAAATCAGATGTTCCATTGATAGGTAATGTATATATTTTACCTTATGGTGCTGCAAGATTGATGAATAAAAATCAAATTCCTGGATGTGTTGTAACAGATAAACTTGTACAAATTTTAGATGAAGAAAGAAAAGCTGAGGATAAAGGCAAACAGGCAAGATTGTTAAGAGCTGCAAAAATGTATGCATTTTTTAAAGGAATGGGATACAACGGAGTTCATATAGGTGGTCATGGAATAAAAATTGATGATGTTTTATGGATTATTGATAAAGGTGAGGAATTAGCCCCTAACTGGCTTGAATATGTTAAAGAATTTGAATTTCCAATGCCAGATGGTTTTTACTTTTTTGAAAAAGATGAAGAAACAGGCCTTAATAAAGAAGATGCACTCACTCCACAAAATGCTCCTGGACATAGTCCATTAAGTTATAGATTTGCAAGATTTATGCATGATGTAATGTTTGAACCAAAGGGATTTTTATTTAAACCAATGCAAAAGCTTTGTGCTGCAATAGATGGCAAAAAATCAGGAGAAATTTTCAAAAAAATTGAGCATCTTATTAAAGTTGCTAACTTTGAATGTATGGATTGTGGTGACTGTGCATTAATGGATGTCGCATTTGTTTGTCCAATGAGTCAGTGTCCAAAAAATCAAAGAAATGGACCATGTGGTGGAAGCTACCAAGGTTGGTGTGAAGTTTATCCAAATGAAAAGAAATGTGTATGGGTAAGAGCATATGATAGATTAAAAGTTTATAATGAACAGGATACAATACAAGAAAATGTTGTTCCACCTGTAAATTGGGATCTCTTCCATACTTCTTCATGGATAAACTTCTTCTTAGGAAGAGACCATGTTTCTAAGAGAATGGGAATAAAGCCTCCTGAAAAGAAAAAAGAATAGACCAGAAGCCCGCTAAAGCGGGCTTTTTTATTTTATATAATTAGATTAAGGGAGGTTTTTAAATGGCAATAAAAAAGGAATTACTTGAAATATTAGCTTGCCCACAATGCAAAGGAGATTTATTTTTAACAGAAAGTGAAGATGGATTAGTTTGTAAAAAATGTAAATTGCTTTATGAAATTAAAGATGATATTCCAATAATGTTAATAGATGAAGCAAAACCTTATAATGAATCAATAAAGCTTAAAGAAAATGTTTAAATTAATAGATCTATTTTCAGATATCATAGGTTCATTTCTTTATTATCTACTCAATAACAGAAGAAAAGTTGCTTTCTACAATTTAAGTATTATTTTACCTCAAATTTCTGAACAAGAAAAAAAAAAATTGTAAAGCTTAGTTTTATTAATTTAATTAAAAACATTTTAGAATTTTTCTATTTTTTAACTCTTCCTGAAAATAAAATTAAAGAACTTATTATAATTGAAAACCCTGAATTAATTGAAGAAAAATTAAATATTGGAAAAGGTGTAATAGTTCTTCTTGGACATTTTGGAAATTGGGAGATACTATCATTTATTGGAAAAATAAAAAAATGGGATGCAGTAACTATAGGAAAAGACTTTAAACCAAAATTTTTAAGCAATTTATTTTTTAAATTAAGAGAAAAAGCAGGAATAAAAGTATTCTTATATAAAAATGCAGTTATACACTTATATAAAGCATTAAAAAATAATAAAATAGTAGCTCTTTTAGTTGACCAGAGGACAAGAAAGAAAGGCTCTGTAAAAATAGATTTTTTTGGACATGAAATTTATGCAACTTCTGCACCTGCTTTTTTGCATAAAAAACTAAAATCTCCTGTCCTCTTTGCATACCCTGAAAGATTAAAGAACCATAAACATTCAGTTGAGTATTTTGAAATTAATCTAACTGATGATATTGGTGAATCAACACAAATAATTCAAGATAAAATTAAAGAATTGATTTTAAAAAATCCTTATAATTACTTCTGGTTACATTCAAAATTTAAAAGCAGAAGAAGAGTTGTAAAAAATATTTAAATTGACAAATACCTTCCTTTAAGGATAATAAGACTTAAATGGAAAGTGTAAGAGTCAGAATTAATGATATAATTGATAAACTTCTTGAAAGATATTCAGAAGAAGAAATTAAATTAGTTAATAAAGCATATATTTACTCAGCAAAAGTACATAAAGGCCAAACAAGATTATCTGGAGAACCATACCTTGTACATCCCATAGCTGTTGCTTATATCTTAACAGAAATGAATATGGATATCCCAACAATAGTAACAGGGATATTACACGATGTAGTTGAAGATACTCATGCTACAATTGAAGATATTGAAAAAAATTTTGGAAAAGAGATAGCTACTTTAGTGGATGGTGTAACAAAAATTAGTAAACTCCAGTTTAAATCTGCACAGGATAAAATGGCAGAGAATTTTAGAAAACTAATTGTAGCTTCAACAAATGATATTAGAGTTATTATTGTAAAATTAGCAGATAGACTTCATAATATGAGAACTCTGCAGTATATGCCTCGTGAAAAACAGATTAGGATTGCCCAGGAAACACTTGAAATATATGCACCACTTGCCAATAGATTAGGTATTTCATGGATGAAAGCTGAACTTGAAGATTTATCTTTAAAATATTTAAAGCCAAAAGTTTATGAAGCAATAGAAAAAAGAATAAAAGAAATTAAAGAGGAAAAAGATAAATATATAAATGAAGTAATAAAAATATTAGAAAGAAATTTAAAATATTACAACATAAATGGAAAAATTTCAGGTAGATTAAAGCATATCTATAGCATTTATAAAAAAATCCAAAAAAAAAATGTAGATATAAGCCAGATTTACGATATATTAGCTTTTAGAATAATTGTTAATACTGTTCAAGAATGCTATCAAGTTCTTGGTATAATTCATTCAATTTGGAAACCTGTTCCTGGAAGATTTAAAGATTTTATTGCAATGCCTAAAAGTAATATGTATCAATCTCTTCATACAACTGTAATAGGTCCATTTGGTGAATTTATTGAAATTCAAATAAGAACAGAAGAGATGCATAGAATTGCAGAGCAAGGGATTGCTGCACACTGGTTGTATAAAGAAGGAAAATCTGTTGATGATGAAAGTTTTAAAACTTTCAACTGGCTAAGAGAAGTAATGGAGTTAAAGGACGATATAAAGGATGCTAATCAATTCTTTATGAGTATTAAAAATGAAATTCTTTCTGAATCTGTTTATGTTTTTACTCCAAATGGCGATGTAATTGAACTTCCAGAAGGCTCAACTCCAGTTGACTTTGCTTATGCAATTCATTCTGAAGTAGGTAATAGATGCATTGGAGCAAAAGTAAATGGAGTAATGGTTCCATTGAAATATAAATTAAAAAATGGAGATAGAGTTGAAATTTTAACATCTAAAAATGCAAAACCAAATAAAGATTGGTTAAAATTTGTAAAAACATCTAAAGCAAGAAATAAAATTAGAAGTTACATTAAAAAAGAGAATTTTGATACAAATGTAGAAATTGGAAAAAAACTTTTAGAGAAAGAATTAGATAAAAATAAAGTTAGTTTAAATGAAGAATTAAAACAAAAGTTGGAAGAAGTAGCTAAAGCTTTTAATTTTATAAATACAGATTATCTTTATGAAGCTATTGGTAGCGGAAAAATTACAGTTAATCAAGTTTTAAATAAACTTATCCCCCAAGAAAAACAGATAGTAAAAGGGAAAAAAACAAAGGAACCAATTAAAAAATCTTCTCAACAGGCAATTATAATTGATGGAGAAACAAATTATGCATTAAATTACGCTAAATGTTGCAATCCTCTTCCTGGTGAGGATATAATTGGATATATTACTATTGGCAGAGGTATTACAATTCATTCTAAAAATTGTCCCAATATTCCTAAATTAGATCCAGAAAGAATCATTGATGCAAAATGGAATATTGATAAAGAAGAAGCACGGGTAATAAGGTTGAAAATCTCTGGTTTTGATAGAAAAGGACTTCTAATGGAAATGAGTAATGCTATTACAAGTGTAGGGTTAAACATTGTAAAGGTTAATATTAATGCAAAAGAAGGTAGATTTAAATGTTATTTTGATATAGAAATATCAAATAATGAACAACTTCAAAAGGTCATATCAAAATTAAATGAGATTGAAGGAATAACTTCAATAGAAAAATAAAAGCAATTCCAATTACTTCCATTTCAAACAACTTTAACTTGAAATTTTTCTTTTTTTCTTTTAATACACTCTCCGTTTTGTAAAAAAATCAAACAAGGAGGTTGAAAAATGACAGATGTAGAACAGTTTTTTAAAGCAAGAGATTTCTTGCTTAATGTTAAAAGTTACAATGAAGCAATAAAAGGTTTTAAATGGCCTACAATTTCAAAATTTAATTGGGCTATTGATTATTTTGACAAAATTGCTGAAGACAATGATAATCTTGCATTAATTTATGCTAATGAAAATGGAGATGAAAGAAAGATAACTTTTAATGAAATGAGAGAAAGGTCAAATCAGGTAGCAAATTTTTTAAGAGATTTAGGTTTACAAAAAGGTGATAGAGTTTTTATGATAATGGATGCATCTGTTGAAATTTATGAAATTATTCTTGGTGTTATGAAAGCAGGTGGTGCAATAATTCCAGGAGCTGCATTGCTTTCACCAAACGATATAGCAGATAGAATTGAAAGAGGAAATGTAAAATTTTTCATTGCCCATTCTAAGTATGCAGAAAAAGCATTAAAAAATGTTGGAGATGAATTAAAACATTTAAAAGGATTAATATATGTTGGTGATGAAATAAAAGAAGAATTACTAAATGATAATGTTTACAATTATACAGAGGTTGATAAATATAACAAAGACTATAAAGCTCCATTTATAACATTTTCTAATGATGAATTATTTTTATTTTTTACATCAGGAACTACATCAAAACCAAAACTTGTAATGCATAATCATATATATCCAGTTGGGCATTTAACAACAATGTACTGGATAGCACTACAAAAGGGAGATGTTCATTTAAATATTAGTGCACCTGGATGGGCAAAATATGCTTGGAGTAGCTTCTTTGCTCCATGGAATGCAGAAGCAACAATCTTATGTTTATACTATTCTCAATTTGATGCAAAATTTGTGTTAAAAATGATAGAAAAATACAAAGTAACTACTCTTTGTGCTCCTTTTAGTGTTTTAAAACTTTTCACAATAGAAAATTTAAATAATTATAATTTTAATTTAAGAGAAATTGTAAGTGCAGGAGAACCATTAGCCCCAGCTGTAGTTAAAAAAATAGAAGATGCAGTTAATGTTACAATAAGAGAAGGATATGGACAAACTGAAACTACATTATTAATTGCAAATTTTAAAGGAGAAAAAAGAGTTTTAGGTTCTTTAGGAAAGCCTGCACCAGGATATGAAGTAAAACTTTTAGATGATACTTTAGAAGAAGTAAAACAAGGTGAAGATGGAGAAATTTGTGTTAAAACATATCCATACAGACCTCTTGGACTTCTTGATAAATACGATGATGAAGAAAAAAATAAGGAAATGTTTAGAGGGTGCTGGTATAAAACAAGTGACTCAGCATACCAAGATAAAGAAGGATATTTTTATTTTGTTGGAAGAACAGATGATGTATTTAAAAGTCTTGATTACAGAATTTCTCCTTTTGAAGTTGAGAGTGAAATTGCAGTTCATCCATCTGTACTTGAAGTTGCAGTTACACCAACTGTTGATGAAAGAGATAGAATTGTTCCAAAAGCTTTCATAGTATTAAAACCAGATTATCAACCATCTAAAGAAATGGCTCTTGATTTATTTAGATTTATCAGAAACAATATGGCTCCTTACAAAAGACCAAGATCTATTGAATTTATGGAAGAATTTCCAAAAACAGTTAGTGCAAAAGTTATGAGAAAAGATTTGAGAGCTTATGATAGAGAGCTAAAAGAGAAAAAAGAAAGAGGGAAGTATGAATTTTTTGAATCTGATTTCAAAGAAGAATTAAATCTTGGAGTAAGAAAATAAAATCCCGGGCTTTCCCGGGACTTTATTTAAAAATTGTTATTTCTTCATCTAAAACTTTATCAATATCTATATTAGATTTTCCTTCAATGATTAAATCAACAAGATATTTTAATTTTTTAGATTGTAATTCAAGAAAATTTTTATCTATTTCTGGTGGTGTAGGAATCATATTTTGAAAAGGAATGCCTTTTTTCTTAGCTTCTTCTTTAGCTTTATTAACTTTGTCTATCCAGTCTTTATGAAACTTTAAATAAAAATCTCTAACAGCCTGTTTATTAAAATGGATAAATTTATTTTTATAATATTTAGTAATTCTAACAGAATCTGTATCTATTGTATCTACTAAATAAAGTTCATTATTTGAAAAAGCAAATTCTAACTTTAGGTCCCATAAAGTTAATTCTAACCTTTCAAAAAATTTAAAAACATATACAGCACAAAAAAGGCATGTATAATATAATTTTTCAAAAATCTTTTCATCTACTCCTGCTATATTGCATGCTTCTTGATATGTAACAGCTCTATCCTGTGGCTCATACTTTGTGGTAAAATCTATTATTGGTCTATCAAAAATCTGCCATTCATATAGAACTTCAACTCCAAATTCTTTTAAGATTTTCTTTTTACCCTCTTCATCTGATTTTTTATACCTTTTAAATACTGAACTTTGCGGAGTGATTCCAAATCTTATAATATTTTCTAATGGAATTACATAATTATCAGCTAAATGATATTTATGATAATTCCATAAAGCCTGATTATTTAAATTAAGCAAAATTGGTTTTAAAATATTAAATTTTTTTACAATTATTAAATTTGATAATTCTTGAGGAAATGAATCTTTGTAAACCTCTCCTGTTTTATTATCTACTATCCCTATATGATGAGTTTTAACGCCATTAAGAATAATTTCTTTTAAAATATTATCTGGGATTAAATTTTTTTCTTTAATATATTTCTCAATTTCATCAAAAAACTCTCTTTTAGCTAATCCAGTATAAATCTTGTGTCTAATAGCTGTTCTAAAAATGTCATTATCAGGAATATAAAATATAGTACCAACATCAAAAACACTTCCACCTGTGGTTGTTTTGCATAGAATTTTATCATCATCAAAAAAATATAGATACTGGACAGAACCTTCATAATCAGGTTTTTTATTTAAAATATTTAAGTCAATTTTCATAAATCCTCCCAAATTTCAATCATTAAAAACTCTATTAAAGATAAAATCAATATTTTTTAAATGATAATTTATATCAAAAAGTTCTTTTAGTTCATCATCTGAAAGATACTTTTTCAATTCAAGGTCATTTTTAAGTTCTTTAAAAAAATCTTTTTTCTCCTGCCACACTTTCATTGCATTTCTCTGAACAATTTTATAAGCTTCTTCTCGTGTAGCACCTTTTTCTGTTAAAGCAAGTAAAACTCTTTGAGAATATATAAGACCACCTGTTAAATTTAAATTCTTTTCCATATTTTCTGGATATACAATTAAATTTTTCAAAACTCCATTAAATCTATTAATCAAAAAGTCTAATGCAATTGTACTATCAGGAGCAATAACTCTTTCAACAGAAGAATGACTTATATCTCTCTCATGCCACAAAGCAATATTTTCCATAGCAGGAATACTGTATCCTCTAACTAATCTTGCTAAACCTGTAACATTTTCAGATAAAATTGGATTTCTTTTATGTGGCATTGCAGATGAACCTTTTTGGCCTTTTGAAAAAAATTCTTCAGCTTCAAGAACTTCAGTTCTCTGTAAATGTCTTATTTCAACAGCAAATTTTTCAAAAGAAGAAGCTATTATCCCAAGAGTTGTAAAAAACTCTGCATATCTATCTCTCTGGATAATTTGAGTAGAAACTGATGCTGGTTTTAAACCTAACTTTTTACAAACATACTCTTCTATCTGTGGCGGAACATTTGCAAAAGTTCCAACAGCTCCTGAAATTTTCCCAACACTTATAACATCAATTGCCTTCTTTAATCTCTCAATGTTTCTTTTTGTTTCTTCATACCAAACAGCTAATTTAAAACCAAATGTTATAGGCTCTGCATGGATACCATGACTTCTACCTATCATTACTGTGTATTTATGCTCAAAAGCTCTCTCTTTTATAGTGCTTTTAAAGAGTTCAAGGTCATTTAGTAAAATATTTCCAGCTTCTTTTAAAAGAAGGGAAAAAGAAGTATCTAAAACATCTGACGATGTGAGCCCTTTATGAATAAATCTTGAATCCTCTCCAACATATTCTGCAACACAAGTTAAAAAAGCAATAACATCATGTTTAACTTCTTTTTCAATTTCTAATATCCTGTTAACACTAAAATTTGCCTTCTTTTTAATATTCTCTAAAGATTTATCTGGAATTTCTCCTAATTTATTCCATGCTTCACAGGCTGCAATTTCAATATCAAGCCATTTTTGATATTTATTTTCATCTGTCCAAATTTTTTTCATTACATCTCTTGAATATCTCTCTATCATTCTTTCACTCTCTCCACATATTCTCCTGTTCTTGTATCAACTTTAATTTTATCACCTATATTAATAAAAAGAGGGACATTTAATGTATAACCAGTTTCAAGTGTAGCAGGCTTATTTGCACCACTTACTGTATCTCCTTTTATCCAAGGTTCAGTTTCTGTAACTTCTAAAATAACAAAATTAGGAAGGTCTACTGATACAGGTTCTCCTTTAAATAATAAAACTGTTACATTTATATTTTCTTTTAAAAAATTTTTTTCATATTCTAATTTTTCTTTTGAAATTGGTATCTGTTCGTATGTTTCATTATCCATAAAATAAAAATTATCATCATCAGAATATAAATACTGCATCTCTTTTTCTTCTAAATCTGGTCTTTTAATCTTTTCACCAACCTTAAAAGTCTTATCAAGAACCTGTCCTGTAATTAAATTTTTAATTTTTGTTCTAACAAAAGCTGCACCTTTACCAGGTTTTACATGAAGAAAATCAACAATTATAAAAGGTTCTCCATTTAACTCAATCTTCAATCCTTTTCTAATGTCTGAAGTATTATACATAATTTAACTCCTTTTTTAATTTAAAATCTTAATATCATCCTTATTTTTCTCAGAATCATTTATAATTTTTTTAAATTCTTTTACTGGATTAAAATCTTCTAACTCATCTTCATCATCAAAAGAAGAATATTTTTTTATAGTTTCTATTGACCATTTCTTTTTTCCATCTTCAAAAAAATCAAATTTTACTTTTTGAATTAGTACAATTCCGGATGCAATTATTTTATAATAATCTTTTAATAAAATTCTTGCTTCCTCAAAATTATTAACAGAAATAACTGCTCCTAAAGAAAAAAAAGCGAAAAGGATTCCTTTTTCAGAAAGATTAGTTATATTAAAACTCTCGAATATTTTTTCAAAGAAATAATCAACAAATACACTTTTAGAAAATTCAAATTCTTCACTAAAATATATTCCTCCTGCATACCAGGCAAGATAAGCTTTATCTTTTATTTCTTCTATGTTATATTTCTCAATATTTTTAATTATAATTGGATAGCATAATTCAAAAGAATTAAGAAGTTTATATAATTCTTTTGTTTTTTCTTCAAAATTTAAAATCATTATTTCCCCTAAATAAATTTTACATATAATAAAATTTATTTATCTTTCTGTCAATAATTATGTTATTTTAACTTTTTAATTATTTCTTCTGGAATTTTATTAAATGGCAAAACCTTATCAACAACTCCGTTTTCAATTGCTACTCTTGGCATACCAAAAATAACTGAAGTAGACTCATCTTGAGCTATCACATACGCTCCTTTTTCTTTTAATATTTTAAGACCTTCTCTACCATCTGAGCCCATTCCACTCATAATTACTGCTATGACTCTACCATCTAAACTTTTAGCAGCTGTTTCAAAAAGGATATCAATTTGGGGATGGTATAATGCATCAACTGGCTCTTTTGTAATTTTTAAAAAAATTTTAGAACTATCCTTCATAATTTTAATGTGATACCCACCTTTTCCAATAAAAATTTTTCCACTTTCTAAAATATCTCCATCTTCTGCTTCTACAACATTTAATTGACAAATTTTATCTAATCTGTCAGCCATTGCCTTTGTAAAACCATAAGGCATGTGTTGAGCTATTACTATAGGCAAAGGAAAATTGGCTGGAAATAAAGGTAACATTTCTTGTAAAATTTGAGGCCCGCCTGTTGAGATTCCAATTAATACTGCTCTATATTTTAATTTGTTAGAAACATTAATGTTGGATAATCGTACTGGAAAATCAAATTTTTTATTTAAATTTTTTAATTTGTTAAATTTAATATCTTTTACAGCTCTAATTTTATTTAATAATTTAAATTCTATCCTATCCAGTTCCTCAAAATTATTTATATGAATAATATCAATAGCTCCCAAATCTAAAGCTTTTAAAGATATAAAAGATAAATCTGAATTATTTTGAAAATCCATACTAATTATAAAACATGGGATAGAAGTGTATATTTTAAAAAATCTCTTTAAAATTTGAATCCCTTTATCTTTTATAATATCTAAATCAATCAATACAACATCAGGCTTTTTTTCTATTAAATTTAAAATTTTTTCATCATATTTATAAAGCCCAATAATATCTATATCTGGATATTTTTCCAGAATAGTTCTTAATGTTATTCTAAGCATAGCATTATTTACTATAATAAGGACATTAATCTTATTCATTATTTTTTCCTGTAATATATTACATTTCCATCGTGCTTAACTTCAAATCTTCCAATATCTTTTAAAATTTCTGATTGACCTATAAATAAATAACCATCATCTGAAATTGAGTTATAAAAATAATCTAAAACTCTTTTTTTTGTTTCAATATCAAAATAGATAAGTACATTTCTACATATAACTATATCAAAATTAATCATTTTTTCCATATGAGATTTATCTAATAAATTAATACAATTAAATTCAACTTTATTTTTAATTTCTTTAATTAATTGGTAAGAATTGTTAGATATTTCTGTGAAATATTTTTTTAAAATTTCAGAAGGAATTTTTCTGAAAGACTTTTTTGAATATACACCTTTTTCTGCTTTTTTAATTGCTGTTTCTGATATATCTGTCCCAATAATGAGAATAGGAATATTATCATAGTATAGTCCATTCTCATTTAATAATATTGCTAATGTATATGGCTCTTCACCAGTTGAACACCCTGCACTCCAGATTTTAATTTTTTCTTTTTTTCTTTCTTTTATTTCTGGTATTAATTTTTTTATTATATATTCAAATTGAAAAATTTCTCTAAAAAAATATGTCTCTTTAATAACTAATTCATCAATTAAAATTTGAAGTTCTTTTTTGCCTTCAGAATGATTTTTTAGAAAAAAATAATAATCTTCAACAGATGATTTTCCTAATTTTTTTACCCTATTTAAAACCTTTAATTTAAATATTTTTTCATAGCTTCCTGTAAAAACCAACCCACAGAAATTATTTATTAAATCTTTTATTAAATTAAACTCTTGTTCTTTTGACATGATCGATTGTTCAATTTACATAATCGGATTGTAAAAATCAAATAAAAATTTATTTGACAATTTTCCGTAGTCAGAGTAAAAATTTAACCATCAATAATTTAAAAGGAGAAAAAATGTTTGGTATTGGATTTAATGAAATAATAATTATTTTATTAATAGCATTAATTGTTATTGGTCCTAAAAAACTTCCTGAAATTGCCAAAGCTCTTGGAAAAGGGTATAGAGAGTTTAGAAAATCTTTTGAAGATTTGGAAAAAGAATTTAATGTAGATGAAGAACTTGATAATGAAAAAGAAAAATTTGATGAAGTTAAGGTTGTAGGAAAAAAAACTGAGGAGAATGAAGAGAAAAAAGATGGAGAAGATAACAAACGAGAACAATAATCATGAAAAAATGACTTTTACTGAACATCTTGAAGAATTGAGATATAGATTAATTAGAATTTTAATAGCAGTAGCAATTGGATTTGTAATAAGTTATTTTTTTTCAAAACAGATATTTTATTTTGTTAGTTTACCATTACTTGAAGTATTACCAAAAGAAAATAATTTAATTTTTACAGCTTTACCTGAAGCATTTTTTACTTATTTAAAGATCTCATTTTTTACAGGAATAATAGTAGCAAGCCCATACATTTTCTATCAAATATGGAAATTTGTATCTCCAGGACTTTATCCTCATGAGAAAAAATATGTTGCTCCATTTGTAATTATCTCAACAATTTTTTTTGTAACAGGAATTTTATTTGCATACTTTGTTGTTTTTCCCTATGGATTTAAATTTTTCCTGAGTTTCCAAAATGAATATATAAAAGCTCTCCCAACTATGAAACAATACTTAAGTTTTACTTTAAAATTACTTTTTGCATTTGGAGTTATTTTTGAACTTCCTGTGTTTATGTATTTTTTAGCCAAAATAGGTGTTGTTAATTCAATTTTATTAACAAAAAATAGAAGATATGTTCTTGTTTTGATATTTGTTGTCGCAGCAATTTTAACTCCTCCAGATGTATTTACTCAATTTTTAATGGCAGTCCCTCTAATATTGTTATATGAAATAAGCATATTTGTGGTAAAATACGTGGAAAAAAGGAGGAAGAAAAATGAATCTTCAGTATGATTTTCCTCCATATAGACCACCAAGTGAAGCATACAGTTGTCTGATTAGATTTACGAGAGGATGCCCATGGAATAAATGTAAGTTCTGTATGATGTATAAAAAAATAAAATTTGAAATTAGATCAATAGATGAGATTTTAAGAGATATCCATAATGCACCTTTAATATTTGGGAAAGATATTAAAACTGTATTTATAGGAGATTCTGATTCACTTTTAATGAAAGTGGAAGATTTAGAATTGTTGTTAAATGAAATAAGAAAAGTTTTTCCAGAACTTCAAAGAATTACAAGCTATGCAAGGATAAGAACCCTAAAAGCAAAAGGGACAGAAAAACTTAAAAGACTAAGAAATGCAGGGCTAACAAGAGTTCATATTGGGTTAGAATCAGGTAGTGATAATGTTCTTAAACTTATAAATAAAGGACCTAAAGCAAAACATTTCATTGAAACTGCTCCAATGATTAGAGATGCAGGGATTGAATTTTGCTTTTATGTCTTACTTGGAATTGGAGGTAAGGAGTATACTGAAGAGCATGCTATTGAAACAGCAAGGGTGATTAATGAAGCAAAACCTGATTTTGTAAGATTTAGAACTATTATCCCAATTCCAGGAAGTGAACTTCAAAAGATGATTGATGAAGGCAAATTTACTTATTTAACAGATGCTGAAATAATTTTAGAGCAGTATAGAATAATTGAAAATATTGAAGTTGAAACATATATTGCAA
>JALVYZ010000138.1 GCA_027037705.1 bacterium
CCTCATACCAAAGGGCCACGCAAAGCTACTCATATACACTGGAGACATGATACCAGCCGAGGAAGCAGCCAAGCTAGGACTCATAGAGAAAGTAGTACCGCTCGAGAGGCTAGAACAGGAAGCCAGAGCCCTAGCACTCAAACTCGCAGAAAAGCCGCCGCTAGCACTAATGGCCGCGAAATACGCAGTAGAGTACGGCCTAGAATCCAACATCTGGGCGGGACTAGCACTAGAGGCCCACCTATTCGGCCTACTATTCTCCACCGAGGACGTAATCGAGGGAGTAACAGCATTCCTAGAGAAGAGGAAGCCAAAGTTCAAGGGCAGGTAACACCCATAAACATTTTTAACCCATATCATTTTTAAAATAAAAGATATATTCCACCATTCTCTACTACACCAACAACGGTGCCAGACAATTGACTCGAAAATATCCTCCAGAACCAGCAGACCTGAAAAAAGCACTAAAAACACTCCTAGAAGCAGGGCAAGAAGGCAAATATGTAATATTCACGGGCAATAAGCTCCCAAAATACATCTGGGACAATTTAAACGAGGAAATACGCGCTAGAGGAGGCACATGGCAAACACTCCTGAAAACACTATCCACAAATTACAAGATAGTAGAAGACTGGCTCCAAGACAAGATAAGCTGGGAAGAAATGATAGACACAATACTAGAAAACATCCAAAACACAAGCGAAGCAGAGACACGGGAAACCAAGGCGAGGAAACACTCACTACTAGACTTCCTAAAGTAAAGAGCTTAAACCCCCAACCCAGGATAGTTACTATCATAGGGGCCGAGTAGCCGGGTCGTCTAGCGGCCAAGGATGCGGGGCTTTGGATAGCGGCCCCATCCCCCCTCCTTAGAAGCTATTAGAGGCCGCTTGTCTTAGTTTAAATTCTCGAGTAATTTTGTGTGAAAACGTAAAAATATACAATTTATTAAAAATAAATATTCTATACTTTCTATTTTTAACAATGTAGTATCTACATTTTATATTTATTAAATTACATATTTTTATTAATAAATTTAATATATTTTTAGATGTTGTTGTAATTGCAGAGCAGAAATAATTCTTTCGTCGCCGCTCTATATTTCCGTCAGAATCTATAAGACCCTCTAGTATTCCTATTAATAGTTCCTCTGAAAATTTATTAGTATTATTATTAAATAA
>JALVYZ010000139.1 GCA_027037705.1 bacterium
TCTCCTAAAATTGCAATTGTAATAGGATAACATAGAGTAAAAACTAAAATAAAAAGTATAAAAATAAACGCTGATAAAAATTTACCCAAAATCAAATCAAAATCACTAATTGGCATTGTAAATAATAACTCAATTGTTCCATCCTTTCTTTCCTCTGTAAATGAACCCATTGTAAGTGCTGGTATTAAAAATAAAAATAAAAAAGGTATAAGTTCAACTACAGTTCTTAATGTTGCAAGGTTTAATAAAAAAATATTTGATGTAAAAAACCAACCAGTAATTAAAAGAAAAACAGTTGAAATAATGTATGCTGTCAATGAGCCAAAATATCCATTTAATTCTTTTTTAGCAATAGTAAGCCACTTCATCTTTAATCCCCTTAATTTTGTGTTAAATTTTTGAAAAGCTCTTCAAGACTTGCTTCTATGGTTTTAAGTTCATAGATTATAAAATTATTCTCAACACACTTATGGAAAATTTTTTCTTTAAATTCTATATCTTTTTTAGTTAAAACTTCAAAAGTAACCAGCTCTCCAATTTCTGCTAATTTATTAAAAGAAGAAACTTCTTCCATTGATGATAAAATTTCAGTAAATTTATCTCTATCTCCTTTTATTTGTATAATTATCTTAACTTCATCACCTTTCTTAGCAAGCTCCTCCTTTTTACCATCAGCAACAATCTTTCCTTTATTAATAATTAAAATCCTATTACATGTAGATTCAGCTTCAGACAAAATATGTGTACTTAAAATAACTGTTTTTTCTTTACCAAGTTTTTTTATTAAATCTCGTATTTCTATTCTCTGATTTGGATCAAGCCCGCTTGTTGGCTCATCTAAAATTAAAATTGGAGGATCATTGATTATTGCTTGAGCTAATCCTACTCTTTGTCTGTATCCTTTTGAAAGATTTCCAATTCTTCTATATAAAACATCAGTAATTCCACACTGTTCGCTAACAATTTCAATAGCATTTTTTAAATTTTTTCCTTTTACATCTTTTAAACTACCAACAAAATTTAAATAATCTATAACACGCATATTTAAGTATAGAGGATTATTTTCTGGAAGATATCCAATTGAACGTTTAACATCCATAGGGTTGTCATAAATGTCATAATTACCAACCTTCACATCTCCTTCAGTAGGTCTCATAAAACAAGTAAGAATTTTCATTGTTGTTGTTTTGCCTGCACCATTAGGGCCTAAAAATGCAACAATTTCACCCTTTTCAATGGAAAATGATATATCTGAGACAGCCTCAATTTTGCCAAATCTCTTTGTTAAATTTTTTACTTCTATCATCTTTAACCTCAATTTAATTTTTAAAAATTGTGGTATAGATATAAACTTTTTTTTTGAAATGTCAATAGACTATTTTGGAGTTAGAAACTTTTTTGCTTCATTTATTTGAAAAATTACCTGTTTAATCGATGTTCCACCATAAGAATTTCGTCTATTTATGACATTTTTAAGTGATATAAATTCAAAAATATCTTCATCAAACTTTTCTGAAAAATTTTTAAATTCTTCAATACTAAGCTCATCTAAACTTTTACTATTCTCAATACAATACTTTACAATACTCCCTGTTATTTTATGAGCATTTCTAAATGGAATACCTCTGTTAACAAGATAATCTGCAATATCTGTTGCAGTTGAAAAACCTTTATCTGCCCAATATTTCATTATTTCTTTATTTGGCTTAATTTTATCAATAAATTCAGTCATTATTCCAATACAATCTAAAACTGTTTTAACTGTATCAAATAATGGTTCTTTATCTTCCTGTAAATCTTTGTTATAGGCAAGTGGTAATCCTTTTAGCACAGTCAAAATATTCATTAAATTTCCATATACCCTTCCTGTTTTTCCTCGAACAAGTTCTGGCACATCTGGATTTTTTTTCTGCGGCATAATTGAACTTCCTGTACACATTGAATCTGGTAAATCTAAAAAATTAAACATTTGAGAATTCCATAAAATTATCTCTTCTGAAATTCTGCTTAAATGAGCCATGATAATTGCTGAAGCTGAAATAAATTCAACAATAAAATCTCTATCAGAAACAGAATCAAGTGAATTATCTGTTGGCTTTTTAAATCCAAGTAGTTCTGAAGTATAAAATCTGTCAATATTAAATGTTGTTCCTGCTAAGGCACCTGAGCCAAGTGGGCATTCATCCATTCTACTTAAGCAATCATTAAGTCTTTTGTAGTCTCTTTTAAACATTTCAAAGTAAGCCATAAAATAATGTGAAAGCAAAATTGGTTGAGCAATTTGCAGGTGAGTAAAACCTGGCAAAATTACATCTAAATTTTCTTCAGCTTTTTTTACTAAAACTTTTAATAATTGTAATAATTTTCCCCTAATTTCTACTATTTTCTTTTTTAAATAAAGTTTTACATCAGTAGCAACTTGATCATTTCTACTTCGTGCAGTATGAAGTTTTCCTCCAATCTCTCCAATTAATTCAATTAATCTTGCTTCAATATTCATATGAATATCTTCAAGTTCAACTTTGAATTGAAATTCACCATTTTCAATTTCTTTTAAAATTTGGCTTAATCCATTAATTATTTTATCTCCATTTTCTTCAGATATTATTCCCTGTTTTACGAGCATTTTACAATGAGCAATGCTTCCTTCAATATCTTCTTTGTACAATTCTTTATCAAAATATATTGAAGCATTGAACTTATCTAAAAGAGGTAATGTTTTATCTTTAAATCTTCCATCCCATGGTTTCATTTTTCATCCTTTATTCTTTTTTTCCAATAATCTGGATCTCTTGATAAATGCATAATTGCTAAGATATAAACAATATTTTCTTTTTTATCAAACATATACAAAATCCCAAATGGAAATCTATTTATTAAACATCTTCTTATTCCTTTTTCAACTTCAGTCCATGCTTCTGGATATAACCTAATTTTCTCAATTGCTAAATCAAGTTGCTCAACAAACTCTAATCCTAAATTTGTTCTTAATTTTTCATAATAATCTATTATTTCAAATAATTCCTTTTCTGCTTCATTATGAAAAAAAATTTTCATTTATTAAATCTTTTCCTAATTTTTTCAAAAACATCTTCTTTTAAAATTAGGGATGCTTCTCCTTGTAAAATCTCGTTTTTTCTTTTCATCGCTAATTCTATCCACTTTTTCTCAGAATCTAAATCCACATTGCAAAGGCTTTTCTGTATTATTTCTGATAATATTATTCTCTCCTCTACAGGCAAAGAAATTATATCTTCTATTAAATCTTGGATATTCATAGTTTTATCTCCTAACTTTAAAAGGTTCTATTTTTTCCATTCCATTCATATACTTTCTCAATACTTCTGGGACAATTACTGTTCCATCTTCCTGCTGGTAAT
The DNA here is from genome assembly GCA_027037705.1 of bacterium. Taxonomy (GTDB): domain Bacteria; phylum DYJV01; class DYJV01; order DYJV01; family JALVYZ01; genus JALVYZ01. The sequence goes on from JALVYZ010000139.1 coordinate 3,381, forward strand.
TTTCCAAAATTGCAATAACAGTTCTTCCAACTGCCAATCCAGAACCATTTAAAGTATGAACAAATTCTGTGCCTTTTTTCCCTTTTCTTTTAAATCTTATTTTTGCCCTTCTTGCCTGAAAATCCTCAAAATTTGAACATGAAGAAATTTCTCTATAAATCCCCTGACCAGGTAGCCAAACTTCAATATCATAAGTTTTTGCAGCAGAAAAACCGATATCTCCACTACATAGAGTAACAACTCTGTAATGGATTCCAAGTCTTTTTAGAACTTCTTCTGCATTTTCAAGTAATTTTTCAAGTTCTTCATAGGAATTTTCAGGATGAGCAAATTTAACAAGTTCAACTTTATTAAATTGATGCTGTCTTGTTAATCCTCTAACATCTTTACCATAAGCTCCTGCTTCTTTTCTAAAGCAAGGAGTATAAGCAGTCATATAAATAGGCAATTCATCTTCTTGCAATATTTCATCAGCAAATACATTTGTTACTGGAACTTCTGCTGTTGGTATTAAAAAATAATCTAACCCATCAATTTTAAATAGATCTTCTTCAAATTTTGGAAGTTGACCTGTGCCTGTCATTGTTTTTCTATTCACCATAAATGGCGGAAGCACTTCAATATAACCATGTTCTTTTGTATGTAAATCAAGCATAAAATTAATTAATGCTCTTTCCAGCATTGCACCAGGCCCAAAATATAATGAAAATCTTGCACCAGCAAGTTTTGACGCTCTTTTAAAATCAAGGATGCCCAAATTTTCACCAATATCCCAGTGGGGTTTTGGCTCAAAATCAAATTCTGGTTTTTCTCCATAAACTTTATATACAACATTATCATTTTCATCTTTTCCAAAAGGAACTGATTCATGTAACATATTTGGAATATTGAGGATTATATTCTGTATTTTTTCCT
>JALVYZ010000140.1 GCA_027037705.1 bacterium
AGAAAAATAAAGACATACTAAAATCAGAGGAGTTGTATCCAATCCTTATAAATACTTGCTTTATTGGCATTTTTGCTAAATACGAACGCTTTTTCGATTTTCAGCCGAATTTTGCCAATTTTTGACCCTCAAGAAAGCCTCTATTTATGCGGTTTTCTATTTTCGGCAATTTTGTTCAAGTTGATAATTTTGTAGCAATTTTTAAGAAATGCTGATAAACACAGGCTTTATTGTAATTTTCGTATGCCCTAAAATAAGGCCCTCTGTTGCATTTTGCAGGTATAATTACCTGTTTTTTCTCAAGATTGCGCTCTAACGGGCCTTAAATTAGCGATTTTGAAACGAGCACTGATAAATACAGGGTTTGTTGCAGTAATTTTGTCGTTCTGAGCCGTTTTTGACAAAACCGTCTATAAGTAGCGTTTAATAGTAACAAATTGCAAGGTCGTTAAGGCAGAGATTCTTCATTCGCAAGCTTCTTCAAAATGACAGAAAAAATCAGGTAATGTAAAATTACGCGGTTGTTAAAATTGAAACTAATTAACTGGCATAGCAAAATCAATCAAAAATTTTGCCGTTAAAGTATAATCTTTTCGTCGTGCCCAAAATAACGGAAAAATACAGGCATCTCAAATAGGTTTGTTGTTAAAGCAGAGGCTCTTTGCCAGGCAAAGATTTACTACTTAGTAAAGTACTTTCTTTATGGTAAAAAGTGTTTCGTTGGAGCAATATGGGAAAAGGTAATTTGCGTAGGTAGGTTGTGCAGATGTTTTATTGTTAAAGCAGAAGTGTCCGTTATGCCAACATTATTTAGAAAAACCAAGTTAAGGAGAGCAATAAAAAGTGTGCATTTTAAAAAATGCCGTGCGGATAAAAATATTTAATAGTATATAGTATAACATGGTAAGGCGGAGAGATTTTTATTGATAAATTTTCTAATTATTAATACGAAAATTATAACATTGAATTACAAAAACTTCATCTTTAAAGGGTGATTGTTTGTTAATTTGTCGAGTGCAGGTTTAAAAATTTACTTGCAGAATTTTATTTTTTGGATTTAATGTTAATTTTAATTTTGGTTTTACTTCATATGGATATTGACCAAAAATATTTTTGCAGTATAATTTTAAATTGTAAAACTTGTTGAAGGGAGGTGAAGAATGTG
>JALVYZ010000141.1 GCA_027037705.1 bacterium
GGATGTTGACATTTTATAAATTCTAAATCTTTGCCTTTAAAAGTGACTAATTCTTTATAACCTTTAATTCCCCAGAAATGCATACAAGATTCAGATAAATCTTTTGCTAAAATATAAACACCATCTCTACATTCTAAAGCACTATATTCAAACTCTGGATGAAGAGCTATCGCCACATTTGCAGGAAGTGTCCATGGAGTTGTTGTCCAGATAATTACATATATATCTTTATCTTTTAATTCTGAGAATTTTTTGCTTAAATCATCTTTAACTTTAAATTTAACATAAATTGAAGGTGATGGATCATCTTGATATTCAACTTCAGCTTCAGCCAATGCAGTAACACAAGAAGAACACCAGTAAACAGGTTTTTTACTTTTATAAACTGATCCTTTTTCAAAAAATTTCCCAAGCTCTCTTGCAATTATTGCTTCATAATCATAGCTCATAGTGAGATAAGGATTCTCCCAATCTCCCAACACTCCAAGTCTTTTAAATTCTTCTCTCTGTATATTCACAAATTTTTCTGCATACTCTCTACATAATTTTCTTTTTTCTGAGACAGATTTTTTGAACCTATCTTTGCCAAGTTTTTTATCAACTTCGTGTTCAATAGGCAATCCATGACAGTCCCAACCTGGGATGTAATAACAGTAATAACCTTCCATAGATTTATATTTAACAATTATATCTTTTAAAATTTTATTTAAAGCATGCCCCATATGAATATGACCATTTGCATAGGGTGGGCCATCATGTAATACATACTTTTTATTTCTATCTCTTTTCTCTAAAATTTTAAAAAATAATTGTTCATTGTCCCACTTTTTAATCATCTCAGGTTCTTTTTTTGTTAAATTAGCTTTCATTGGAAAATCTGTTTGCGGCAGATTCAATGTGTCTTTAAAATCCATAATTCAGCTCCTCCTCTTAATATAATCAAATTTTGTATTTTACTTAAGAAATGTTAAATCTTGAACTTTTTAATCTTTTTAATATTTCTCCAAATAACAATGGAAGCATTATCTCATGATGACCAATTAAAGTAAAGCCTTTCCCAGAGTCTATAGTTGGTCTTTTTACAACATTTTCACTTGGTCTATAATGCTTTATAAAATCCATATTTACAGTAATAAAATTTTCTAATTTATAACCCAAATTTCTTATAAGAGTAACAGCTTTTAAAAAAACCTCAGGCATTATAACTGCAGAACCTATGTTAAAATAAGCTCCTTCAGACAAATCTTTAATAGAATTACAAAAAATTTTAAAATCAAGTAAACTCATCTCTCCAATTGCTGCTCCATTACATTCTGGATGCATGTGAATTATATCTGTTCCAATTGCCACATGAATTGTAATCGGAATATTATTTTTATAAGCATTAAAAATTACAGAGTATTCTTTGTATTTAAAATCTGAATTATTTAGCCATTCACCAATAGCTTCCCCTAATCCAACTCTTTTTTTAAAACCATTTAAAATAGCTAAATTTATTAATTTTCCTGTTTCTTCACTCATTCCAAAATTTCCATTTTTTAAACTATCTCCTACATCTTCACTTGTTTCCCCATTCATCGCAATTTCCACATCATGAATTATACAAGCTCCATTCATAGCAATATGATCAATTATTTTGTTTTCAAATAACTGTTTAAACAATGGGGATAAACCAACTTTTATAAAATGGGCTCCTGTTGCTACAATAATTTTTTTACCATTATTTTTAGCATTAACACAAAAAGAAATAATATCTTTTAAATCTTTTGAAGCTAAAATATTAGGAAGACAACTAAAAAAATCATCATTATCAGACTTAAAAAAATCATTTATACTAACTTTACTTTTCCTTTTTGAAATTGAATATCTATTTAAATTTTTATATGTAAGTGGTTGATATTTCATAGTTACAAAATATCAAAATATTGAAAAAAAAGCAAATTGATTTTATTTTAATAATAAGATATTGGTGATTTGAAATTTTGATTTAATTTTAAAAAGGAGCATAAATACAAATGGATGGAATAATTTTAATAGATAAACCTGAAAATATGTCTTCTTTTCAAGTATGTGAGCAAATTAAGAAAAAATTTAATTTAAATAAAGTTGGCCATGGTGGGACATTAGATCCTTTTTCTACTGGTCTTTTGATTTTAGGCATAAATAAAGGAACTAAACTTTTAAATTTTTTTCTTGAAGAAAAAAAAGAATATACTGGGATTATTGAACTTGGAAAAGAAACTGACACATATGATGTCACCGGACAAGTAATTTCACAGGTTAATGAACTAAATATTAAAGAAGAGGAAATTTTAAATGCAGTCAAAGAATTCACAGGAGTGATTGAACAGACTCCACCTCCATTTTCAGCTGCAAAACATAAAGGCAAGCCTCTTTATAAATACGCAAGAAAAGGGAAAATTATAAAAAAACAACCAAGAAAAATTTTTATAGAAACATTTGAAATATTGAAAGTTAACCTTCCTGAAATAGAATTTAGAATTGTTTGCTCAAGAGGGACTTATATAAGGTCAATTGCCCATGATTTAGGTAATTATCTTGGCACAAAAGGATATTTAAAGAAACTTAGAAGAACAGCAATAGGAAATTTTAGGGTTAAGGACGCAAAATCTATTGAAGATGTTAAAATAGAAGATATAATTGAAGTAGATAAAGTATTTGATTATCCAAAGCTTTTTCTAAAAGAAGAATTTTATAGAATTTTAAAAAATGGGAATAAAATAAGAAAAAGTTATTTAAAAAATCCACCTGAGAATTTTAATGGTTATGTTTATATAACTTGTAATAATGTTATCTCAATATGTTACTCAGAAAATGGAAGAGTTTTCCAGCCTAAATTTATTTATTTGAAACCTTGACAGTAAAATATTCATAATTATCCATTGATTCTTTCCAGCTTGCATAGTTAAAATTTATTGTAAATTTTAATTTTTTAATACTTTTACCTTTTTTAAAAACAATTTTAAAAGTCTTTTTACTATCAACATCTTGCCATTCACCAATATAAGGGATATAAAATTTTCTTTTTTCAATAACTTGATTATCTTTAATTCCATCAACATATCCAATAATATCGATTAAAGGGACATAATATAAATTTTCTATTTTACCTGTTATTACTAAATTATTACCTTTAAATTTCTGTGATAGATAAAAATTAAAACTTGGGCAGTTATAAACCTTAACGAAATTATCAGAAAATAATGGAATGCAAAATAAAATTATATAAAACAATACTAAAATTATTCTTTTCATATAAAAAATATAATCATATTTATTGCAAAAATCAATATTTTTTTATAAAGAGAAAATTATGTTACTCACAATAGATATAGGAAATACAAATATTGCCATTGGAATTTTTGAAAAAGAAAAACTCACTCATCACTGGCGTATTAGCACAAACAAGCTGAAAACTTCTTATGAATACGGAATAGATTTTTGCAACCTCTTTTTCTATTCAAATATTCTAAAAGAACAAGTAAAAGGGATTATAATATCTTCAGTTGTGCCATCATTACAGGATGAAATAGAATTAATGTGTAATAAATTTTTTAATATACAACCCTTAATTGTAAGCCCAGGAATTAAAACTGGCATTTCAATAAAAATAGAGAATCCTAAGGAGCTTGGAGCAGACAGAGTTGTTAATGCAGTTGCAGCTTTTACAAAATATAAAAAAGCATGTATTGTAGTAGATTTTGGAACTGCAACTACTTTTGATTATATTTCTGAAAAAGGAGAATATGAAGGTGGGTTAATTTCACCGGGATTATTTATATCTTTAGGTGCATTAGCTGAAAAAACGAGCAAACTTCCCTCAGTGGATTTTCATAAACCATCTAAGGTTGTTGCAACAAACACTGTAGAAGCAATTCAATCTGGAGTTTTCTATGGATATATTGGATTAGTGAAAGAAATCATTAAAAGAATAAAATTGGAAAAGGAGTCTAATCCTCTTGTAATCGCTACTGGTGGAATTTCCTCAATAATTTCAAAAGAAATTAAAGAAATCAACATAGTTGATCCATATTTAACACTTGAAGGTTTGAAAATTCTATATGAAAAAAATATATGAAAAATATATTAAAAGATGCATAACTCTTGCGAAAAAAGCAGGTGGAAACACTCTTCCTAATCCATTAGTAGGTTGTGTAATTGTTAAGAATGATAAAATAATTGGAGAAGGATATCATAAAAAATTTGGATTTCCTCATGCTGAAGTTGAAGCAATAA
>JALVYZ010000142.1 GCA_027037705.1 bacterium
AATTTAGTCCAATTATATTCGGTATAGCTGTATTTGCTTGTTAATAAGAGGTTTTTAGAATATTTAAAATATTGTTTTAATGGCACATTATAAATATTAATTTTAACATGACAATGTTTATAGTGTTTATAGTTATAGTCAATTGAGTTAGGTTATGTCATTTTGATTAAATAAATAATTCTAATTTCTTGGATTATTGGAAATTTTTTGCTTCTGGCTAAGTGATTCGTTGGCATAAAATTTTATGTAACTGCAAAATATTTCCTTGGTTCATTAACAAGCATTTTTCTAAATCATAGATTTTTAACAAATTTATATTAAAAGCTAATTAAAACGTCTCATTACCAGTGATTATATATGCACCATTAATTATAAACTAAAGCTGTTAAATAAAAACAATATTAAAAATTAAGGAGATGGTATGGACATAGAAAAAAATAATAGAAGATTTTAATAGTTTACCTCCAGAAGGTCAAAAAACTTTAATAAATTTTATTGAATTTTTGAAAATTAAATATTCTAAAGTCAAGGCTAAAAAGACCCAAAAGCAATCATCTCTAAAAAGAAGTAAATTTATAGGAATCTGGAAAGATAGGGGAGATATGAGGAACAGTGAAAAATATGTGATTGATTTAAGGAAAAGGGAATGGAGAAATTAGATTATTTATTAATTGATACAGATATTTTAATAGATGCTGGTCGTGGAATAGAAAAAGCAATTGATTTTCTTGATAAGCAAAATAAAAAATATAAACTTGCAATAAGCATTATAACAGAAATGGAATTAATAGTGGGATGCAGAAATAAAAAAGAATTAAAAGAGCTTGAAAATTTTTTAGAGAACTTCCAAGTAATTCCTTTAAATTCAGAGGTTTCACAATTAGCAGTAGAATTATTAAAGGAATATAGATTAAAATCAGGTTTATTAATAGCTGATGCTTTAATTACAGCTACTACAATATATTTTAACTATTATTTTGCAACAAAAAACCAAAAACATTTTATGTCAATAAGGTAAATAACTACAAAATGTATATTTAGCATTTTCACATTCAAGAACTTACGGACCACGTATCACTAATTACGAACTACAAATGTTAAACAATGAATTTAAATGCATTAAAGTATAAGTTTATTCGTTGGTTGTTTAATTTTCCAAAATTTAGAGCTCCTCAAAGAGGGTTTATAATAATCCAGATAGATGGATTATCATTTGAGACCTTTGAAAAAGCATTAAATAAAAATTATCTCCCTAAAATAAAGAAAATATTAAAAAGAAATTATAATTATAAAAAATTTTTATCAGGGATACCCTCAAATACACCTTATTTTCAAAAAGTTCTTTTTTATGGTGATTTAGAAAAATATCCAGGATTTAGATGGTATGACAAAAAATTAAAAAAATATTTTTCTTTTAAATTGCCTGAAACTGCAGAAATTGAAGAAAAAAAAATTAAAGATAAAAATTTTGAAGGAATTTTAAAAAATGGGGCATCTTATTTTAATCTCTTCTCAGGAGATGCTTCAAGAGCATATTTAACATTAAGTCAAATTTTTAAAACAGACTTAACAACTAATATTTCAGCATTTAAGTTATTTACAATAATTTTATTAAATATCCCAGCATTAATAAAAGTTGTATTTTGGAGCATTGTTGAATTATTTAATGAAATTTTTGATTTTCTTTTCTATAAATTAAGCCACTTACCACAGAGAGATTTTAAATTTTATCCTTTTTTAAGAATTTTTAATAATGTAGTTATTAATGAATATATAACCCAAGGAGCAATGGTAGAAATTATATGTGGAACTCCAAAGATATATGTTACTTATAATGCTTATGATGAAGCAGCGCATCAAAGAGGTGTAATATCAAAAAGTTCATTAAATATTTTAAGACTGATTGATAAGTCTGTTTGGAGGATTTTTAAATTAAGCCAAAATAAAAAAAATTTCAGGAAATATGATTTTTTTATTCTTTCAGACCATGGTCAAATGCCTTCTATTCCTTTTAGCTTTATATTTAGAAAAAATTTTGAAGATATAATTCATAGTTATAAAGAAAAAATTTCTACTGTAGGGGAAGAAAAAGAAACTCATATTTTATCTGTTATAGAAAAGATAAAGAATCTTTCAAGAAAAAAAAAGATTCCTCGATTTATCTATAATTTATTTCCAGATTTAGAGAATAAAAAATACCAGGATATTGAAATTCATAAAGATTCTAAAATAAAAATTATTAATTTTGGTACATTTTCGCAAATTTATTTTACAGATTATCAAGAAAGATTGGCATTTGAAGATATAAATGAAAAATTTCCATTAATTTTATTGGAAATTTTGAGCCATAAGAGTGTAAAATTTCTTTCTGTAGTTGATAAAGATAATAATGTAATTTTTTTGGGTAAAAATGGTTTTTTAAAAGTTAAAAATGATAAAATTATAGATTTTTCAGGTGATTTGCCATTTGAAAAAAAATTTATAAAAGAATTGAATGATTTAACTTTATGCGAAAAAGCAGGAGATATCTTAATTTTTGGTAATATAATCAATGGTAAAATTGTAAATTTTGAGGGGCAATTAACAGCTCATGGCACGTTTTATGATGATGAGATGTCCTGTTTTATTCTTTATCCAAAATATAGAGAAAAATTCATAAAAAAAGTTAATAAAACTTATGACTTACATATTTTTTTCAAAAATACCTATGTTTGACATTTTATATAAAAAGTGATAGCTAATGCTAAATTTTTATGGAGGGAATTATGGAAATATTAGACAGGTCAATTTTTGAATTACATAATATGTTAAAGAATAGAGAGATTACATCTCAAGAATTAACTAATAAATTTTTAGAAAAAATAGAAAATTTGAATAAAAAGATAAATGCTTATATTACAATTTGTGAAGATATTGCAATAGAACAGTCTAAAAAGGCAGATGAAAAAATAAAAAATGGAAATATTTCATATTTAACAGGAATTCCATTAAGTATTAAAGATTTAATTTGTACAAAAGGGATAAGAACAACTTGTGGTTCTAAAATGTTAAATAACTACATTCCAACTTATAATGCCACAGTTTATGAAAAATTATTAGAGCAAAATATTGTTACTCTTGGTAAAGTTAATATGGATGAATTTGCAATGGGCTCATCAAATGAAACCTCATATTTTGGACCAGTTAGAAATCCTCATGATTTAGAAAGAGTTCCTGGTGGATCAAGTGGTGGTAGTGCTGCTTCTGTAGCTGCAAATATGTGCGCTGCTTCATTGGGTTCTGACACAGGGGGTTCAATTAGACAACCAGCTTCATTTTGTGGGGTAGTGGGATTGAAACCAACTTATGGTAGAGTTTCTCGTTATGGTCTTGTTGCATTTGCTTCATCTTTAGATCAAATAGGCCCAATAACAAAAAATGTTGAAGATTGTGCAATATTGATTCAAGCAATTAGTGGATATGATGAGAAAGATTCTACTTCAGTGAATATAGAAGTTCCAGATTATTTAAAAGATTTAAAAAAAGAATCTTTAAAAGGACTAAAAATTGGAGTGCCAAAAGAGTATTTTATTGCTGGAATTAATGAAGAAGTTGAAAAATGCATAAAACATTTATTAAATATTTTAGAAAAAGAGGGTGCTGAAATTATTGAAATTTCTCTTCCCCATACTGAGTATGCTGTTGCAACTTATTACATTATTGCGCCTGCTGAAGCAAGTTCAAATTTAGCTCGTTATGATGGTGTTAAATTTGGTTATAGAGCTGAAAATTATGAAGACTTACTTGACATGTATAAAAAAACCAGAGCAGAAGGTTTTGGAGATGAAGTAAAAAGAAGGATAATGATAGGCACTTATGCGTTAAGTTCTGGATATTATGATGCATATTATTTAAAAGCAGCTAAAGTTAGAAATTTAATAAAACAAGACTTTCAGAATGCTTTCAATGTTGTTGATGTGATTATGTGCCCAGTTAGTCCAACAACTGCGTTTAAAATAGGAGAAAAAATAGATAATCCTCTTGACATGTATTTAAATGATATTTTTACAATTCCTGTAAACTTAGCAGGACTTCCAGGCTTGAGTTTACCAGCAGGAAAAGATTCAAATAATTTGCCAATAGGATTGCAAATTATAGGGAATTATTTTCAAGAGAATAAATTACTAAATATTGCATACAATGTGGAACAATGCCTGTAAAAAAATATAAAACCTTTGAAGAAGCTGAAAAAGATTTATGGGTTTTCAATCCAGATAAAAATTATTATAAGAAGTTAAGAACAATTTTGAATTTTGATATTATGATAAATGTTAAAAAATTTCCAAGAGGAATTTATAAGTATAAAACTTTTGAAGAAGCTGAAAATCATAGATGGAAAACTCTAATAGAACATTATTAGATTATTTATTAAAAATTGTAAAAGAATTCAATGAAAATGAAGTTAAATATGTTTTATGTGGAGGACTTGCTGTAATTCTTTATGGGATGCCTCGTTTTACAGAAGATATTGATTTCATGATTGCAGTTGACAAAGAAAATATTGAAAAAATAATAAAAATTTTAAAAGGAATTTTTAACAACGATAAATATATTGACGAACTAAACTGTGAAGATTTTAAAAAGTATTCTGTAATAAGATATGGTACACCTGAAGGGTTTTATATAGATTTTATTTATAAAATTGGAGAGGTTGCAGAATTTAAAGAAATTTATAAAAGTAGGGAAATAATAACAATTGAAGGTGTTGATATTTCAATAATTAACAAAAAAGATTTATATAGATTAAAAAAGAATACTGTTAGATTCATTGACAAAAATGATGCATTATTCCTAAAAAAATTATTAGAAAACAAAAAGGAGTGAAACATGGAATTTGAAGCAGTTATTGGATTAGAAGTTCATGCCCAGTTATTAACTGAAAGTAAAATATTCTGTTCTTGTTCAAATAAATTTGGAGATAATCCAAACGAAAATACCTGTCCTGTATGTACAGGTCAACCAGGTTCATTGCCAGTTTTAAACAAAAAAGCTGTTGAATATGCTATCAAAGCTGGCCTTGCTACTAATTGTAAAATTGCCAATAAAAGTGTTTTTGCAAGAAAGCATTATTTTTATCCAGATTTACCTAAAAATTATCAGATTTCTCAATATGAATTGCCTTTATGCGAAAATGGTAAAATTAAGATTTTGGTAAATAATGAAATTAAAGAAATTGGAATTACAAGGATTCATATGGAAGAAGATGCTGGGAAGTTAAGTCATGAGGGTAGTGACCCAAACTCAAGTTATGTTGATTTTAATAGAACGGGTACTCCATTAATTGAGATAGTTAGTGAACCAGATATTAGAACTCCAGAAGAGGCAGTGGAATATTTAAAAATTTTAAGATCAACTTTGATGTATCTCGGCATATGTGATGGAAACATGGAAGAAGGTTCATTTAGATGTGATGCTAATATTTCTGTCAGACCAAAAGGAGAGAAAAAATTAGGAACAAAAACAGAACTAAAAAATATGAACAGTTTTAGAAATATTCAAAAAGCTTTAGAATATGAAATAAGAAGACAGATTGAAGTTATTGAAGATGGAGGGAATGTAGTTCAAGAAACAAGATTATGGAATCCAGATAAAGGAATTACCGAAACAATGAGAAGAAAAGAGGAAGCGCATGATTACAGATATTTCCCAGAACCAGATTTAATTCCTTTAATTGTTGAAAATGAATGGATAGAGGAAATTAAAAAAACTTTACCTGAGTTGCCTTTTGAAAAAATGATGAGATTTATGAATGAATATGGTTTAACAAAAGATGAAGCTGACACATTAACAACATCAATTGAAATTGCAGATTTTTATGAAAATACAGTTAAAATTTGTAATGATGCAAAAGCAGCATGTAACTGGATAAAAGTGGAATTACTTGGTCTTTTAAATTCAGAAGATAAGGATTTTAAAGATGTTACTTTAACACCTGAGCATATTGGAAATTTAATAAATTTAATAAAATCAGGAAAAATTAGTGGTAAAATAGCAAAATCTATTTTTAAAGATATGTATTCAACAAATAAAATGCCTGAAGAGATTGTTAAAGAGAAAGGTCTTGAGCAGATTAGTGATGAAGGGAAATTAAAAGAAATTATTTCTGAAATTATAAAAAATAATCCAAAACAGGTTGAACAGTTTAAAGGCGGAAAAACTAAAGTTCTTGGTTTTTTTGTTGGGCAGGTTATGAAAGCAACAAAAGGGCAGGCTAACCCTCAACTTGTAAATAAATTATTACAAGAAATGCTTAATTCATGAAAAAAATAAAGATAATTATATTTTTGTTCGCATTTTTCTTTTTACCATACTTATATGCTACAGATTATAATTATATAGATTTTTATCCTAATATTGATCCTGTCAAGGACTTCGTAGATTCATTTGTCATGAAAATGAATAAATTAAATATAAATATTATAAATCTCAGGGATAAGAAAGTTTTTAATAATTCTAATGAAATATTAAAAGCATTACAATCTGGAACTATTCAAATTGCTTTGGTTCCAGCTTATGCTATCAATAACAATTTAAACTATCCATTGTCTGAGATATTTTTTTTAAAAATGAAAACAATATCTGATGAATTAATGATATCATTTAGAGAAAAATTAATGGAATATGGAATTTTTTTATTAGATATTTACCCATTAGGAGCCTATTCAATATATTCAAAAAATAAAATAAAAAAAGATAATACAGTTTTAGGAGTATTTATAAAAACTAAAAATTTTTTTAAAAAATTTTCAAATATTGTAATAATTGATGATAGTGCGAATGTTAAAAATTTAATAAAAAAAGATATAATAAATGCAATATTTACACCTGATTTTTTCTTATATACTAATAATTTAATTGATGCAGATTTAAGTTATAAATACAAATTAAAGAATATTAACAGCTATTTAATGATAGTTGCGAATAGTTCATTCTGGAAGAATTTAGATTATAATCAAAAATCTATCATTTGGTCATTTATAATAAATTATGAAAAAAAATATATAAAAAATTTTTTAAAGTTTAAAATATATATAGATAATTTAATTTCTCAAAAATTACTTATTCTCAATTTTAGAGATATTATACACTAAATTATCAAATTCAGCTATAATAAATACATTTTTCAATAAAATATTGTCAGGGACTTTTATTTTGGTTGGTGCAAAGTTTAAAAAATATTTAATTCCCAATAAAATAAGTTTATTAACTACATCTTGAGCAACATCAGGAGGTGTAGTTATAACTGCAAAATCAGGATTTATTTCTTTTATTTTTTTATTATCTAACTTTTTAAAATCTTCTACATATAGATTATCAAATACTTTTTGGCCGATTAAATCTTTATCATTATCAAAAACACCAACCCATTTATAACCACTTTCATGAAATCCTTTATAATGTAGTAATGCTTTACCTAAATTACCAAATCCAACAAGAATCATATTCCAAGTCGTATCCAGCCCTAATATTTTTTTAATGTCTTCCTGTAAAGTTTTTATATTATATCCTACTCCACGAGTTCCAAATTCTCCAAAATACGATAAGTCTTTTCTAATTTGAGTAGAATTAACACAACATGTATCAGCTAAATTTTGAGAAGAGACAACAATATTTCCTTCTTCTTCAAGTTTTTTTAAGCATCTTAAATAAATTGAAAGCCTTTTAATTGTTGCTTCTGGTATTTTAGGATATTTTCCTTTATACATTATTTTACTCCTCTTTTTTGTAGAAGTTGCTTCAAATTATTAATATTTTTTTCACAGTCTTCTAATATAGAGATTGTATATTCATGGTTATGAACTCCAAAACTTCCATCATTTTTAATGAAGTTATAGTCTTCTTTCGCTAAATTATAGTATTTCATTAAGTTTTTAATCCCTTTTCCATCTCTTCTTGCAATAGCTATTTTTTCTCTGAGCTCAATCAATTCTTTTTTGATTTCTGGTAATTTCTCTTTTATTCCTTCCTGCATTTCTGCAATTTTTTCTGCTCCATATTCTTTATCGTCATGGCAATCTATACAGGATTGAACAACAGGTTTGAAATTAGTAATACTAAAAGGCTTTTTATTATAATTTGAATGACAATCAGTGCAGGATACATCATTATCTGCCATGCTATCTTTCTCGCCTTTTACATTTTTTAAACCTTTTCCATTATACATTTTATCTTGAACAACATGGCATGTAGTACAATCTTTTACCGATACATCAACATCCTCTTTTTTATGACAATCTATACATAAATCTTTTCTTGCTACTTCATATCCATATTTTCTATTAGCATGAACCACAAATTCATGACATTTTGAGCACATCTCATTTCTAAATTCTGTGTCAGGAGAATGATGAGGGACATACATTCCCATTACAACATCTTTTTCTCCAATATCTTTATGACATTTTAAGCATGCTTTATATGGAGCTTCTGCATGTGCTCTTATAATCTTTTGATAAATTTCGTATTTATTTTTAGCAAACATATATTTTACATGATAAAATCCTGATTTTCCACCATTGAAAATTTTAGCTTTTAATAATCCAATTAGTCCAGGTTCTGCATGGCAATCCATGCATCCAGCTCTTTTATGTTCATCCCAATATGTAGCATGAGTTGATTTTTCCCATGTTTTATAAACATGTTTCATTTCATGACATGAACCACAAAATTTTGGGTTCATTGTAAGTTCTAAAGCTCCAACACTAAAACCTATTAATACTAATATTAAAACATATATTATGAATTTATACTTCCATAAAGTTTTAAAAAGTGTTTTCATTAGAAAATCCTCCTTTTTTTGTTAATGTGTAAATGCGTATATGCGATAATGCGTATATAAGTATTAATAAATGTTTTTTCAAAATCTACGCATTTTCGCATTTACGCATCTTCGCATTTTCGTTAAATCAATAGGGGAAAATTTTCCCCTACTATACATCACAACACTAAAGTCGATTGGTAATAAACCAATCCATAATTACAATAAATTAAACTTTTCCATAAAGCATAAACGCAATAACCAATGCATAAATGGCACAGGATTCTGAAAGAGCCATGGAGATAATCATTAAAGTCATAATTCTTCCACCAATTGCTGGATTTCTTGATACTCCTAAGGTTGCTCCAAGTCCTGCAAGTCCTATTCCTATTCCACCACCACCAGCTCCTGCTGTGATTGCAATACCTGCACCAAGAGCAGCATAACTTCTGACTGCTTCAGAAGCACCTTCTCCTGCTAAAAGTGATACAGCAGACAACACAATTAATCCAGCAACAGCTAACAAAATCCAGAAAGCTTTTTTCATAAATTACACCTCCTTTCTAATGGGATTCTTCTTCAACTGCTAATTGGATATAAACTAAAGAAAGCAAAGTAAATACATATGTCTGTAAAATTGCAACAAAGATTCCCATGCCGTAAAATACTGCTGGAATTAAAATTGGAACTAAATATAAAAATACTAACAGCACCTTATGGTCACCATAAATATTTCCAAATAATCTGATTGCAAGTGATAATATTCTTGCAAAATGGCTCACCAATTCAATTGGGAACATTAATGGAGCTAAAATTGGAAATGGTCCCATCATATGTTTTAAGTAATTAACAATACCCTGTTTCTGGATCCCATAAAAATTATAGATTATAAAAACAGTAATTGACATTGCAAAATTTGTATTGACATTTTCAGTTGCAGGATAGAATCCAGGAATTAAACCAAGAAAATTTGCAATTAAAATAAAAACAAATAAAGTTCCTATTAGATAAATGTACTGTCTCCCTTTTTCTCCAAGTGATTCTTTTAATAAATTTTCAACAAATTCTGTAATTAGTTCATAAAAAGTTGTCCAGTTAAGCTTCTCATAAGGGATTAATCTTAATTTTTTAACAGCAGTTAAAACTGAAAAAATAATTATAATATCAGCAATAATTGTCCACATAATATGTTCTGGAATTTTATTCAGCCCAGGAATAAGGTTTGTAAAAATAATAGGATGTTCAATCATTTCTTATCTCCTTTTTTAATTTATTGCTTTTTCCTGTTTGTAAATTTTTAATGGTAAAAAAATGATATTAGCTAAAAGAAAAATTAAAAAGCCAAGACTTAAACCACCAATAAACATTTTTACATTAACAAAATGAAATTTTAATAAAATAAAAATTATTGCTATAATTAAAAACATTTTGCCAATGAATAAGACCATTGAAAAAATTATTCTATCTTTATTTATCTTAGATTGTTTTTCTGAAAATTTTGCTATTAGAAAGATTCCCAGCACATTAAGATAAATAATAAAACAACCTAAAGCAAAACTGAAGCTTTTAAAAAAAGAAAAGAAAAAAAGAAGAGAAAATAGCGATATTATTGTTAATAAAGCTAATATATAAGATGTTTTTTTGTATAAGTCTACAATTAAATCTAAATTAAGATTCATTTTTAAATTCTTTATCTAATTTTTTTAAGATTCTTAAAAAACTTTTAATTGCCGCTCCAAATCCTACTAAAATTCCGAAAATAGTTAAATATGGAGATGTCTCGAATTTTTTATCAAGCCATATTCCACCATATACTCCTACTCCGATACTAATCCCCATTTCTAATCCAAGTGTTGACAAATAAAGAAATTTTGTAAATATATCTTTTTTTTTCATAAAAAGCTTGCACCAAATATCACAAATAAACAGTTAAGTCAATAAATTATTTTTTATACAGAATTGGGTTAAGTGCTGGATTATTATACATTTTAAATTGATAATATATTTTGTGTTTTTTTTCACCAGATAAAATTTCATTTATTAAAATTTTAAGTGCTCCTATTAGGTCATCTCTTTGTAAATGCAAAATTTTAAGTTTATTCTTGCAGGTAATAATATGGTTTTCATCTACATCATCTCTCTCTGTTTGTTGTTTCATATGATAAATTTTCAATGAAAGAATTGTTAATCTGTCAACTATAGAGCCAGGGGTTTCAGAATTTGAGATTTCAGTTTTTGGAATAATTTTGTTTCTTTTCAAGAAATTATCTATTAAAATATCAAGATTTTCAATTCTATCATTCCTTAACTGATTTTCTTTATCTATTTTTCTTTTTACATTTGCAATTGTTGAGTCATTTGCATCTGGATCTCTTGCAAGATCTTCAAGATGCCACAAATTGTAATTTGCTTCTAAAATATCAATAATTGATTTTAAAAATTTATCATCAGATTCTATTTCCCTTCTAATTGGTAAATTTTCAAAAGGGATATCTTCTCCATCAATTTCATGCCACTTTTTTATATTTTCATCAAAGATCTTTATTAATTTTTCGCTATCTTTCAAAATCTCCATTTTTCCCCCTCAAAAAAAATTTATTAAATACATTTCTAACATCATTTTTAATTTTCATAAGTTTTTTTATTATATTTTTTTCAAATTTATCTATTTCAATTATATCTGTGTGTTTATTTTTACTTAATCTTAAAATATTTTCAACTTTTCTCAATTCTCTGTATGAATTTATTAATGTTTTATAATCGTCTTTTTGCAGAATTTTATTTTTAAATAGTAAATCCAGAGCATTAAATGTATTTGACTCAATGATTTTATTTTTTAGCATTAAAATTTGAGTTAAAAATTCAATATCTATTATTCCTCCTTTCCCAGCTTTTATATTTATTTTTTTTTCATTTTCTCTTCCCTCTTCAATCTCAATTCGCTTTCTTATTCTTAAAATCTCTTTAATATCTTCATCATTAATATTTCTTGACTTTACCAAATCTTTTATAAAATTTTCAACTTCTAAATCGCCAATTATAGTCCTCGTTCTCAATAAAGCCTGTACTTCCCATATTTCAGAGCCTTTTTCATGATAGCTTTTAAACGAATCAAAAGAACACACAAGAGCACCTGCATTTCCAGATGGTCTTAACCTTGTATCAATTTCATAAGCTCTTCCATTTCTTGTTGTTACACTTAAAAATGAAATTAACCTTTGAAGAAACTTACTGAAATATTCAATGCTGGATAAACCATATTCAGAAATTGTATCTTTTTTATAAACTAAAATTATATCAAGGTCTGATGAAAAATTAAGCTCATTTCCTCCATATTTACCAAGTGCAATTATTGTAAAATCTGAATTAATATTACCAAACCTCTTTTTTACTTCATTTAAAACAATTTCAACAGATTTTGTAAAAATTGCATCTGCAAGTGAGGTTAAATGATAAAGGGTCTCTTTTAATCTGTAAGAATTATTTAAAAATTTAATCCCAATTCTTATGGTTTCTTTATGTTTAAAAATTCTTATAAGTTCCATAAAATCTTCATAATTATTTCCCTTTTTAAGAGTCTCCTCAAGCTCAATTATATAATCTGCAAGCCCTTTATCCTGTACAATGAAATTTGAAATGTATAATTCCTCAAAAATATCCATATATTTTGTTAAAATATCGCCAAGATACTCACTTTTTGAAAAAATATAAAGAATATTTTTTAAAATTTCAGGGTTATCATTTAGATAATTAATATAACCATATTTAAATTTTATTCTATCAAAAAGATTTGAAAAATAAGAGAAAATTTTTCCATGGTTATTTAATGGCTTTGAAAAATTTACTAAATTTGATATTAGCATATTGATTTCATTAATCTCTTTCTGACTCAATGGTTTCTTTGAATATGGGAATTTTAAATGAAAAAGAATCCCTGCAATAACTTCACTATCTGAAAATCCTTCATTTTTTAAATAGGAGATTAATTTATCTTTTTCACTTTTTTCAATAAAATCTACTATTTCTGAAAACTCTTTTTTATCGTTTTTTTCTTCTTCAAAAATAAAAAAATTATTAAAAATTTCATAAACTTTGCTTCTGTAATTATTCAATTTTTTAAAAAACTCTTCTTTTGAGCTAAATCTAAGAATAAAAGCCAATAATTCCTGTTGTTCACTTGACTTTGGAATGTTTTGTGTTTGTTTTTCCTGATAAATCTGGATTGTGTGTTCAACTTTTCTTAAGAAAATGTATGCTTCAACCAAAAAGTCAATTTCTTCATCTGATAAGATTTTAAAATTCCTATTATGTTTTAAATTTTTAAAAAATTTTATTAAATTTTTTTCTCTAAGAGATTTATCTTTTCCACCATACATAAGCTGAATTGCCTGCATTATAAATTCAATCTCTCTTATCCCACCTTTTCCAAGTTTTATATTGGATTCATTATCTTTCGTTTCATTGTTAATCTTCTGTTTAATCTCCTTAATATCTTCTATTACTCCAAAATCTATAGATTTTCTATAAATAAAAGGCTCAAGTTCCTGAAGGAATTTTAATCCTCTCTCTATGTCTCCTGCGATTGGATTTGCCTTTAAAAGAGCGCCTCTTTCCCATGTTTTTCCCCAGATTTCATAGTAAAATAGTGCATTTTCACAGCTTACAAATAATGGACCATTTGAA
>JALVYZ010000143.1:0-814 GCA_027037705.1 bacterium
ATTTTTTTCTACCCGTATTTCGCACGATTGCGTCACAAAAGAAATTGCTGAGGTAAACTTTTCCGAACAAAATCGGGCTCGTCCGGGATTCGAACCCGGGACCTCGCGCACCCTAAGCGCGAATCATACCCCTAGACCAACGAGCCACTGTCATAATGCTCAACCTTATGTGACATTAAATAATAATTATAGCAATAATAACATCAATAGACAATTTAAAAGTTTGCAATGGATACGTACATTTTGCTGACTAAATAATCTATAAAGGCAGCCTCTTTCTGGCAGCCACCCCGTTTTAGTTTGTATACTTGTCAGCTGGAAGCTGGTGGGAAAAGGAAACAAACAGACGAATACAAGTAGGGCGTATCTCGAATGAAAGGACATTGCCTCCTCGAAAACTATATATTAGTCAAAGTATCGGTGAGAGGAAGGAGGCAGATCACAGCCTATTACGACGTTTATTTCGTATAGAGTGAACTGATGAAAATGAGATCTTCATACTGGAAGAAATTATAAATAAACCACTTGAAAATCAAATCAGATAACCTCATACCATACGAAACAAGAGTATGGCAAATTTCAAAAGCTACCTATTGCGAAGTCAATGAATCAGTTGGAAATTATCTTCAAATGGTAGTACCCAGTCTGCAGACAGAAGTTTTTACTTGCTGCAACATAACGCCAATTTTCCAGCAGGAATTAGAACGGAAGAACCAGCATTGAATTTAGTTACGGTAGTCTCCTGAATTACGCAGTATTTAGCACCTATCATTGTAGTGGACTAGAGCGAATGGGGCTCAATTACGTGCAACAT
>JALVYZ010000143.1:824-1159 GCA_027037705.1 bacterium
TTATTTCACTGTTTTCCAATATCTTGGTATCGTCAATGCTAGTTCTGATTAAGTCGCTTCAATCATGACTTCACTTTCGATTGTGTTACTTTCAGATATGTCATTTCATTGTGAATAATATCTACGAAGATGCCCATTTATAGTAAGAAAATTAATTACTAGTGGCTACTTAGCTGATCCTGGTATGTCTCGAACAACTGAATTTCTCTACATGCATCACAGCTGGAGACTGGCCTACATTCTCGAACATGGCACGGGACAGAGCGATTTCATATCGATTATGGTAAATAAATTAATGGTGAAGATTGAAGTGTGCAAAATGGGGATCGTCCGGG
>JALVYZ010000144.1 GCA_027037705.1 bacterium
CTGGATATTTGCAAGCAAGTGGAAGAAGTTCAAGAATGTATCCAGGAGGAATAACAAAAGGGCTGTCATTGGTTTTAGTAGATGATAACAAAGCTTTTAATCATTTATTAAAAAAAGTAAGATGGTTTAGCGAAGATATAAACTTTGTCCCAATTGATAAAATTAATATTGAAAATGTAATTAAGGAGATTAAAGAAGATAGAGAGAAGGTAAAAAAAATATCAAGTAATATTATGACTGTTGAAAGTAAAGATTTTCTAAAGCCAGTTTTAATCGTAGTTGAATCACCAAATAAAGCAAGAACAATTGCAAATTTTTTTGGAAAACCTATACGAAGAAGAATTTCAAATCATGAAGTATTAGAAAATTCTACTGAAAACAGATATTTTTTGATCACAGCATCATTAGGGCATTTGTTTGATTTGGTAAAAAATGAAGGTTATCATGGGATAAAATTAAATGATAAAAATATTATTCCAGTTTATGAAGTTATTGATGGGAAAGAAGAAATTGTTAAAAGCATTAAACAGATCTCCCTTGAGACTGCAGAAATTTTAATTGCAACAGATCCTGATACAGAAGGAGAAAAAATTAGTTGGGATTTAAACAACTTACTAAAACCACTTGTAAAAAACATAAAGAGAATGGAATTTCATGAAGTTACTAAAAAGGCAATTATGCACGCAATTAAAGAGCCAAGAGAATTTAATCTTAATTTAGTAAAAGCTCAAATTGTAAGAAGGATTTCAGATAGGTGGATTGGATTTGAAGCTTCTCAAATTTTACAAAGATTTTTTGGCAAAAACTGGCTTTCAGCAGGTAGAGTTCAGACTCCTGTTTTAGGCTGGATAATAGATAGAGAAAATGAGAGCAAAAAAAAGGTATATAAAATTTTAATTACGCTTTCAAAAGATAATAAGAAATTAATTATTGAATTTAATTTTGAAAATAAAAATGAGGCAAAAAATTTTTTTAATGAATTAGAAGAGGTTGAAATTATAGTTAAAAAAGAAAAAAATGTTGAAAAAGACCCTTTACCACCATATAGAACTGACACAATGTTAAAAGACGCAAGTGATAAATATAAATTTTCTCTTTATAAGACAATGAAATTAGCTCAAGATCTATTTGAATCTGGATACATTACATATCATAGAACAGATTCAGTAAGAGTTTCTGATGTTGGAATAAAGCTTGCCAAAGAATTTATAGAGGAGGAATTTGGAGAAAATTATTTCTATTCAAGAACTTGGGGAGGAGGGGGTGCTCACGAATGTATAAGACCCACAAAATTAATTTTATCAGAAGATATAAAATCAATGATTTTAAGTGGGCAGATTGAAGGGATATCCAATGACCATATTTTGTTGTATGATATGATAGTTAAAAGATTTTTTGCAAGTCAGATGAGAAGTGTTATTGTAACAGAGATTGATGTTGAAATCAAAGCATTGAGTAAAAAGAAAGAATTAACTTTATTAACCAAGGTAGTCAAAGATGGGTGGGATAAAATTTTGCCAATAGAAGTAAAACCAATTTTTAAAGGTATTGTTAATGTAAAAAAAAGTAAATCATTTAAAGTTCAGCCTAAAAAATATTTATTCACTCATGGTGAACTTGTAAAAGAAATGAAGATAAAAGGTATTGGAAGACCTTCCACCTATGCAATAACAATAGAAAAATTAATTGAAAGAGGCTATGTAAAAGAGAAAAATAATTTTTTAATTCCCACGGAACTTGGTAAAAAGGTTTATTCCTATTTGATGCAAAGAGAAGATATTGCAAAATTTTTATCAGAAAATTTTACAAGAGAACTTGAAAAAAATATGGATCAAGTTGAAGAGGGAAAAGAGGATTATAAAAAAGTACTTCTTAATTTAAAAAGAAAAATATCAAATTTTAAACAGTATTCCCTTTAAATATAAAGAATTTGGAATAGTTAATATATAAGGATGATCTCGAAAGTCTTGATATAAAAAATCTATAATTTCTGGATATTTATTTTCTTTTAGAGCAATATCCTGAATCAATTTAATTAAATCGTCCGTTTCAATATGATGAGAACATGAAAAAATAGCTATCAATCCATTATTATTTAAGATTTTAATTGCAGAAGAAATAAGAAATTTATATGCTTTTAAAGCATTTTTTTTATCTTTTTTAGATTTTGCAAAAGCTGGAGGATCAATTATTATAATATCATATTTTTCTTTTTCCTTTTCCATAAATTTAAAAACATTTTCATTAATAATTTCATAATTTTTAATATTATTAATTTTAATATTCTCTTTTAAAATCAGGATAGCATCTTTTGATATTTCTACAAATTTTATTAAATTTGCACCATTTTGGGCACATTTTATACCAAATCCTCCAGTATGGCAGAAAAGATCAAGGATACGTTTATTATTTGCAAATTTTGAGATTATTTCCCTATTTTTCCTCTGGTCTAAATAAAAACCAGTTTTTTGTGATTTTGAAAAATTAATTAAAAATTCAGTGTTGTTTTCAAGTATTTTTATTGAATCAATATCTTCTCCATAAATTAATCCATTTTTATTTAATAATCCTTCTTTTTCTCTTAAGTTTTTATCAGATTTTTCATAAATTGATATTGGGTTAAATAGTTCTTTAATTGCATTAATTATCCATGGACGTAAATTTTCCATCCCAGCAGTATTTATTTGAATTGAGAAAATATTATTATACTTATCTATTATTACTCCTGGCAAGAAATCAGCTTCCGAATGAACAATACGAAATGATGTTATTTTATTTTGAAGTAAAATTTCCCTTTTATTGTAAGATTCTTTAATTTTCTCTTTTATAAAATTTTTAGTTATATTGATTTTATTTTTTGAGATAATTCTAATAGGAATTTTACTATCTATATTTATATATCCTATTCCTAAAAAGTTATTTTCTTCTGTGTATATTTCAACAAAATCTCCAGATTTTATGCTCTTTGGGATAGATTTTAAATCTTTTTTAAAAATCCATAAAGAGTTTAATGAATTCATTTTAACCTGGATTTTTTTTAAAGGAAAGGCTAAATTTTCTTCCATGAAATTTCAATTATGTAATTTTTAAATTCATCAATTATTTTTTTATAAACTGTTTTAGAAAAATAGTGACGTTTAATTCCTGTTCTTTTCATAACAAGTGTAAAATTAATATGAAGTATATTATTTTGTCTAATATTTTTTAATTCAAAATCTCTGACTTTTAAATTTTCTTTTTCTAAAAAATTAAGAAATTTTGCTTCAATGTTATCCTTATTTATTGTTGTCATATGGATTTGAAAATATGTTGTTCGTGGAAATATTAATTCAACTTTATTTAAAATTAATAAAGAAAGTAGTGTAATAGCAGTTGTTAAAAAAGCAGGGATAAAATAACCTAAACCTAATGCCATTCCAATCCCAGCACAAACCCATATACTTCCAGCAGTAGTTAATCCAATTATAGTTGTTCCACTTCTTAGTATAGTTCCAGCTCCAATAAAACCTATGCCTGTAATAATTTGTGCCGCAATTCTTGCAGGATCAATCCTTAAAATAGAGTTAGAATTGTATGAATGATATATTGAAAAGATGTCTATAGATATTAGCATAAATAAACAACTTCCTAAACATACTAATATATGTGTTCTTAACCCAGCATGTCTTCCTCTAATATCTCTTTCAAGTCCTATTAAACCACCTAATAGGAGTGATAAAATTAGTTTTAAAAATACGATTTTTATTTCATGCATTTTTTAATTTTTGAATTGTTTCTTTATAATCTTTTGAACTGAACACAGATGAGCCTGCTACTAAAATATCTGTTCCTGCATCTTTTATTTCTTTAGCATTTTCAATTGTTACACCTCCGTCAACTTCAATTAAAGGTTTTATTTCAAGTTTTTCTATCATATCTCTTAATTTTGAAATTTTTTTAGTTGTTGTGGGAATGTATTTTTGTCCTCCAAAACCTGGGTTTACACCCATTATTAAAACAATATCAACATAAGGTAGTATTTCATTTAATATTTCTACAGGAGTTGCAGGATTAATTGAAACTCCTGCACATTTCCCCTTTGATTTTATATACTCAACTGCTCTGTGAATATGAGTGCATGCTTCAAAGTGAAGAGTAATAATATCTGCTCCTGCATCAATGAAGGAATCAATATATTTTTCTGGTTCAACAATCATTAAATGAACATCAAATGGGAGATTTGTTGTTTTTCTGATAGA
>JALVYZ010000145.1 GCA_027037705.1 bacterium
ATACCAAGAGAGAAAGGAAGTAAAAATGAAAAAAATTAGTTTAGTTTTAGCTAGTTTAGTTTGTGGAGTAAGTTTAGCTAGCGCTGATTTTTTAAGTCTTAGTGCTGGAGCTGGTATAGAAGAGCAGAAAATTGATGGATATGTAAAAGTTAATAATACTATTAACTATTTTTCTGACCATACTCCATATGGAGGTAATGTTGGATATTTAGGTTTAGATGATAAAGCTAATCCATTTGTATGGGTTAAATTTATTCATCCAATTCCAATAATTCCAAATATTAAAGTTCAATATACAAAATATCATTCAACTGGTCATAGTAACTATATTTCAGGAAATGTAGAAATTTTTGGAGATGTAACTATTCCAGCAGCTATTACAAATGCTGATACTAAGTTAGATATTAATTCATATGATTTAACTCTATTTTATGAAATTAAGCCAATTTTTGTAGATATTGAAGCTGGATTTGGACTTGATATTTGGGATGGTAAAACTACAATTACAGGAACAGCAGCTGGAATTACTAAAAAATGGGTAGATAATGATTTTACAGTTATTTTGCCTTATCTTTATGGACATTTAGAAACAATGAAGTTTTTTGGATTTAGTGCTTTAGCAGATGTTAAATGGGCAAAAGCTGGAGATAATCACCACTATGATTATTTAGGAGCTATTAAATATACTATTGATATACCAGGACCTATTAATCCATTTATTAAAGTTGGATATAGATATAAAGAAGCATATGGAGTAGATGGAGATAATACTACAAAATTACAATACAAAGGCGCATTTGCTGAAATAGGAGCGAAATTTTGAGAGTAGTTAGCGGAATGAGACCAACAGGAAAACTTCATTTAGGTCATTTTATAGGGGTTATTAAAAATTGGCTAAATTTACAAGATAAATATGATTGTTTCTATTTTGTGGCTGATTGGCACGCACTTACAACTAAGTTTGATGAAAATATTAATTTAAAAGAATCATCAATTGAGCTTGTTAAAGAGTGGATAGCTTGTGGAATTGAACCAAATAAAGCTACTCTTTATATTCAAAGTAGTATAAAAGAACACGCTGAGCTTTATTTAATTTTGAATATGATAACGCCTCTTAGTTGGCTTGAGAGAAATCCAACTTATAAAGATGC
>JALVYZ010000146.1 GCA_027037705.1 bacterium
ACAATGGCAATTATTCAATTATTACTTGGCAATATAGGTGTTGCTGGTGGTGGAGTTAATGCATTAAGAGGAGAATCAAATGTTCAAGGTTCAACTGATCATTGTTTATTATGGCACATATTACCAGGTTATTTAAAAACTCCAAGGGCATCTCAGCAAACACTTGAAGCTTATAATAAAAAATATACACCAGTTACTCATGATCCTATGAGTGCAAATTGGTGGGGGAATTATCCAAAATATTCAGCAAGCTTTCTAAGAAGTATGTTTGGATTAAATGCAGATTTAGATAAATGTTATGAAATGATGCCAAAAGTTGATGATGATAAAAACTATTCCTGGTTGATTATTTTTGAAGAGATGATAAAAGGCAATATAAAGGGATTTTTTGCATGGGGACAGAATCCAGCATGTTCTGGAGCAAACTCAAATAGAGTAAGAAAGGCTCTTACAAAACTTGACTGGCTTGTTAATGTAAATCTATTTCATAATGAAACAGGTTCATTCTGGAAAGGTCCTGAAATGGATCCTAAAAAGATTAAGACAGAAGTATTTTTACTTCCATGCGCTATGAGTTTTGAAAAAGAGGGAAGTATTACAAATAGTGGAAGATGGATGCAATGGAGATATAAGGCGATAAATCCTCCTGGAGAAGCTAAACCTGATTCTGAAATTATAAATGAATTATATTTTAGAGTTAAAAAACTTTATGAAAAGGAAGGAGGGGTATATCCTGATCCTATTCTAAAATTAACATGGGATTATGGTCCAAAAGATGAAAAAGGATTTGTTAAAAAAATAGACACACATTTAATTGCAAAAGAAGTGAATGGTTATTTTTTAAAAGATACATATGTTAAAGGAAAATTTTTTAAAGCAGGAACTCTTGTGCCTTCATTTGCATATTTAAAAGATGATGGTTCAACATCGTCAGGCAATTGGTTATATTGTGGAAGTTATACAGAAAAAGGCAATATGGCTGCACGAAGAGTAAGGATTGATAGATCAGGTATAGGTTTATATTCAGAATGGTCATGGTGCTGGCCTGTAAATAGAAGGATTTTATACAATAGAGCAAGCGTAGATGTGAATGGTCAACCATGGAACCCAGAAAAACCAGTAATCAGATGGACAGGAAGTAAATGGGTTGGTGATGTGCCAGATGGTGGATGGCCTCCATTATCTTATGGTAAAAAATCAAGATATGCATTTATTATGAAACCTTCTGGATTTGCACATATTTTTGGTCCAGGAAGAAAAGATGGGCCATTCCCAGAGCACTATGAACCTTTAGAATGCCCAGTTGAAAAAAATCTCCTCAATCCTTATAAATTAAATCCCGTTGCACCAATGTTAAGTAAGCCTGGTGTAGGCGAGGGTAAAGCAGTATTTAAATCTTGTGATCCAAGATTCCCTATTGTATGTACAACGTACAGAGTAACAGAACATTGGCAAACAGGGGTATTAACAAGATGGCAGCCATGGTTATTAGAAATGCAACCTCAACTTTTTGTTGAAATGAGTGAAGAACTTGCAAAAATGAAAAATATTAAGAATGGAGAAAAGGTAAAAGTGGTTTCAGCAAGAGGTGAAGTTGAAGCTATAGCAATTGTAACAAAGAGATTTAAACCTTATAAAGTTCAGGGAGCAACTGTACATGTAATTGGATTGCCTTGGTGTTTTGGTTGGGTTCATCCTAAAAATGGTGGAGATTCAGCAAATATTTTAACTCCAAGTATTGGAGATCCAAATACATTAATTCCTGAAACAAAAGCTTTTATGGCAAATGTTGAAAAACTTTAATAGGAGGATAAAATGGCTGTAAGAAAAGGAGTTTTAATAGATATAACAAAATGTATAGGTTGCAGGGCTTGTCAGGTAGCGTGCAAAGAATGGAATGATTTACCTGCAGAAAAAACTATAAATAGGGGGAGCTATGAAAATCCCCCTTCCTTAAGTGCTCATACTTGGACAAAAATAAATTTTTATGAGGAGTGGGATAAAGAAAAAAATAAGATGATATGGCATTTTAAAAGAAGTGGATGTCATCACTGTACAGATTCTAATTGCCTTGAAGGATGTCCTACTGGTGCAATAAAGAGAAGTCCATCAGGAATGGTCCATATAGACCAGAATATTTGTATAGGATGTAAAAACTGTATTCAGTTATGTCCATTTGGCATTCCTCATCTTAATCATGAGACAGGAACAACTGTGAAATGTACAGGATGTTACGACAGAGTTGAAAATGGTCTCCCACCAGCATGTGCAAAAGCTTGTCCAACAGGAGCTTTAACATTTGGTAATTTAAGTGAATTAAGAGCATTAGCAAATGATAGACTTGTGGAGTTAAGAAAACAAGGTAATTACAGAGCATGTATTTATGGAGATACTCAACTTGGTGGTCTTGGATTTTTCTATATTTTACAGAATGATCCAGAATTTTATGGATTGCCAAAAAATCCTAAAGTTGTCTCAAAATATTTCTGGAATATTTTATCAAACTCATTTATTGCAACAATTGCAGCTGCAGTAATTGGTCTTGGGGCTATATTTACTTTTAGAGATAGGACAAATAATAATAGTGAAAAATGAAAATGCGTAGAAGCGAAGATGCGATGATGCGAAAAAGCGTAAAAGAAAGAGATTATAAAATTTACGCATCCACGCAATTACTCATTAACGCATATACGCATTTACGCATAAACAAATATTAAATAAAAGAAGGAGGAAAATATGGAAGGACAAGTAATTAGTTGGGGTTGGCCAATTATCATATATTTATTTCTTGGTGGTCTTGCAGGTGGTGCCTACATAATTGCTGCTCTTGCAGATTTATGTGATATAGATGAAGATAAATTGATTGGAAAGATAGGATTTACAGTTGCCTTTATTGGAATTGTTATTGGAGCTTTATGTTTAATTAGTGACCTTGGAAGACCTGAAAGGTTTTTAAATATAATTAAAGTATATAAATTCACTTCACCAATGTCTGTTGGAGTCTGGGGAGTTATTGTGTTTACAGTATTTTCAATTCTTTCAATATTGATGATATTTGGTAAAAGTAAAGATTCAAAAGGAATATGGAAGTTAGGGTATTACATTAGTTTAGTAATTCCAAGGAAAGCTGTTAATGCGATTGGATTAACTGTTGGGGTATTTTTAGCAGGATACACTGGAGTGTTATTAACAGAAACTTCTCGCCCATTCTGGTCTGACACACCTTTTTTAGGGGCTCTATTTTTAGCTTCTGGAGTTTCTACAGCAATAGCATTTATATATTTTTTCTATGGGATGATGAGAAATGATGAAATTGGTCAAAGAAATAAATATAAGCTTAAACTTGTTGATAATATGGCAATAATTGCTGAAATTGTTATTTTGATTTTTATGTTAATTCAGTTATCAAATATTGGACATTTGAAATATCTAAAGCATTATACTGCAATGTTCTGGATAGGTGTTGTGGTAGTTGGTCTTATTATCCCTCTTTTATGGAATTTTGTTTCCCTTATTGGATATAGAATTCAGGGTAAAAAATTAAAAACAAATTTTATTATTCCAATTTTAATATTAATTGGTGGATTTCTATTAAGATATGTGGTAGTAATGGCTGGACAATCATAATAATTAAGCCCGCTAAATAAGCGGGCTTTTATTCTAAAATCTGGAGAATAAAATGGAGATTTATAAAGATATCTTAAAATTGAGAGAAGATTTTTTTAAGGATTTTGATTTAGACAAAATAAAAAATTTATTGGATGATACTAAATTTGAAAAACTACCTATTATAGACAATATTTCAGATGAAAAAATTTCTGAAATTATAAAAATTATAGAACCAAAAAATATAATTCTTAAGCTTATGGAAAAATATGATTTAAAATTAGATGAAAATTTTTCTGATTTTGAAGAAAAAATAGTTAAAATATTAGATGGTGAGGAAATAGATATTGATGAAGAAAAATTAAATACTTATGAAATTATTTTTAGAGTTTATGGGGTCCCTTTTACAGCAATATGGAAAGCTATTAAAGATAAAATAGATTTGTCCAAATTTGATGAAAATTTTTGTCCAATTTGTGGTGGTTCTTTTGATTATGCTTATATAGATGAAGAAGGAAAAAAATTTTTAGTATGTGATTTATGTAGATACCCATGGCGTTATACAAGAGTCAAGTGCCCAATATGTGAAAATGAAGATCAAAATAAATTATCTTATCTGCAATTTGAAGGAGATTATGAATTTGTTAGAATTTATCAATGTGAAAATTGTAGTGAAAGCCACAAAGTATTGTTGGTTGATAAGATTAAAAAATATCCATCTGTAGAATTAGCAAACATAGAGACAATTCCTCTTGAATTTGCTATTGATGAAAAATAGTAAATTACTCTTTAGTTAATAAAGTAAGAAGTAAGTAATGATAGTTCAACTTTTAGAGCTTCAAAGTCAGTTAGGAGTAAAAAATGAAAAAAATTATTGTTATTTTTATTTTAATTACAAATTCATTACTATTTTCATCTAATTTAAAACTCAATTCTATATTCCCAGATATCCCATTAAATGGAACTTTTCTAAAAAGTTATGAAAAAAAATATCTTGGTCTTAAAGAAAATATAAAACAATTTACAATTCCTCAAATAAAAGCAAAATATAAAATTATAGAATTTATAAATGTTTACTGTTTTGCATGTCAAAAACAGGCACCAGAATTTAATAAATTCTATAATAATTTAAAATGTAAGCCCGAGGTTAAGTTTATTGGAATAGGTCTTGGAAATTCAAATAGAGAGATAAAAAATTTTAAGGAAAGATTTAAAATAGATTTTCCAATAGTACCAGATAAAAAGTTTAAGGTATACGAAGCAATTGGGGGGACGAGAACTCCTTTTACGTTGATATTAAAGGATAATAGAATAATATATGGACATCTTGGTTTAATTTCAGATTATAAAGAACTTTATGCTGTTTTACTTGATAATAAAAGTTTTTATAAAGTTATTGCAAAAGAGAAACATAAGCCCAAACCTGTATCAGATAATTTAGTCATTGAAAAAATTAAACCAAAATTTAAAAAAATTACTGACATTAAAAAGTATAAAAATTATTACAAAGTTTCTGCAGATGGGAAAATATTTTATGTTGTTGTAGTAAGCTCTTCATCTGTTTGTAATATATGTCATCCTGTACAGTTTATTTACATTGTAACTCAAAATGGAAAAATTTATGATTTTATTCCAATTCATATTACAAGAAGATTTAACAAAGAATGGAGCCAGGAAGAAGTAGATAAAATGAGAAGTAGATTAATTGGTAGAAGTATATTAAAAGAATTAACTTTTAACAAAGATGTTGATGCTGTAACATCAGCAACAATCACATCTTCAATGATATTTTATTTTATTAATCAAGCAAAAAAGTTTTTACCAATTAAGTAATTATCTATAATATATTTCATTATAATGGTTCGTGATTGGATATCTTCTATCCTTACCAAAAGCCCTTTTAGTTATTTTGGGTCCAACAGGAGCTTGTCGTCGTTTATATTCATTAATATATACAAGACGGATTAGTTTTTTTAAGTCTTTTTCATTTAAAAAGTCAAAATAATTTAAGTCTTTATCTTCTTCAATAAATAATTTTAAAAATTTATCAAGAAGCGGATAAGGAACCAATGAATCCTCATCTTTCTGGTTTGGTCTTAATTCTGCACTTGGTGCTCTCTCTATTGTTGAATTTGGAATAATTTCTTTTTTATATTTTTTATTTATAAACTTAGCTATTTTATAAACTAACATTTTAGGAACATCTTTTAATAAAGCAAATCCACCTGCCATATCACCATAAATAGTTGCATATCCAACTGTTAATTCACTTTTGTTTCCTGTGGTTATAACTAAATATCCAAATTTATTTGAAAAAGCCATTAAAATATTTCCTCTTATTCTTGCCTGTAGATTCTCTTCTGCTACATTGAAAGGCAGATCTTTAAAATAAGGTTCAAGCTGATTCAAGTAAGTTTGAAATATATTTGCAATAGGAATTTCATAAAATTCAATTCCTAAATTTTCTGCTAAAATCCTTGCATCAGATTTTGTCTCTGATGATGTAAAATGAGATGGCATTGAGATCCCTACTACATTTTCTTTACCAAGTGATAGCGTGCATATAGTTGCAGTTAATGCAGAGTCTATTCCGCCACTTATACCTACTATAACTTTTTTAAATCCATTTTTATGAACATAATCTTTAACTGCGAGTTTTAATGCCTCAAATATTTCTTCCTCTTCTGAATGAATGTTAACATTACAGATATTTTTTTTAGGTTTATTCATCTTATAAGGCTTATTAACTTTAATTGCAGCAGTTTTTTTAATTTTATTAAATTTTTCTATTTCAAATTCAGAATATTCATATTCTTTAAATAATTCTTTAACATTAATGTAAACATCTACAATGTCTTCTTCAAAGCTTTTCCCTTTAGCAATAATTTCATCTCCCTTTAATACAAAACTATTACCATCAAATATTAATTCATCCTGTCCACCAACAAGATTACAATAAACTAATATACAATTATTTTCTTTTGTATATTTTGAAAATATTTTTATTCTTTCTTCATGTTTGTTAATATGATATGGAGATGCTGAAATATTAAATATAATATCAGAAAGAAAAAGTTTTTTTGATGCTGTAATTAAATTATCTTCAACCCAGATATCTTCACAAATGTTAAATGAAAAGTTAATTTTATCCCACCATATTGACTTTATGGAATCTCCTTCTTTAAAATACCTTTTTTCATCAAAAACACTATAATTAGGTAGATTAATTTTATCATATTGAGATATTATTTTCCCATTTAATATAATACTTAGTCTATTTACGACTTCATCATTTTTATTAAAATCTGGATGTCCAATTAAGATAAAAGAGTCACTGGGAAATTTATTTAAATTCAATTTTAATGTTTTTTTACAATCTTCTATAAAATGTTTTTTAAAAAGTAAATCTTCAGGGGGATAACCAGAAATGCTTAATTCAGGAAAAACTATAAAATCACTATCTTTACAATTATTTGCAAAATCAATTATCTTTTTTATATTATTTTTTAAATCACCAATTATTGAATTTATTTGACATATTGAAACTTTTATATAGTCCATTATTCATCAGCAGTAAATTCTTCAGGTTCTTTTCTATTTTTTAATTCTTTTTTGGCTAGTCTGAATCCTAACTGTAGCGCTTTTTTGTTCTGCTCTATAAAAGCTTCAGGAACTCTTTCCAAAACTGCTTTTGTTAAACTTTTTCTTGTTACAATTTTTGTAATTTCACATAAAATCCCAAGTGCAACAATATTCGCAAAAACAGGTTTCTTTAATTTTTCTATTGTCATTTTTGTAATTGGTATTTGATATGCACTTGATGATGGAACATTTGTAATAAATGTAGAATCTACAATTAATATTCCTCCAGGTTTTAGATCATTAAAATATTTATTGCAGGCTTCCTGGCTCATAGCTAATAATATGTCAGGATTTGATGTTTTAGGATAATAAATTTCCCTATCTGAGATAATAACTTCAGCTTTTGATGCACCGCCTCTTGCTTCAGGTCCATAACTTTGAGATTGAACAACATTTTTACCATCTAAAATTGCAGCTTCTGCTAAAATTATTCCTGCTGTAATCAGCCCTTGTCCACCTGTGCCTGCTAATCTTATCTCTACTCTTTCCTTCATTTCTTTGTCCCTCTTTTTGCTTTTTTCATTCTTTGACGAATAATTTCTTCATATTGCTCACAATATTCAGGTAATTCTTTTTCAACTAAAATACCTGTAGTAATTTTTCCTTCTAATTCTTCAGGTTTCATATTTTTTGCTTTTTCAATTGGGACAGCAATCTCTTTTTCCCATTTTACCATTGTAACAGGATCTGGCATTTTATTCCTTCTGCCAAAAGTTGTTGGACAATGAGTTATAACTTCCACTACTGAAAAACCTTTGTGTAAAAGAGCTTTTTCAATTAAATTTGTAAGTTGTCTTACATGATAGGTAGTTGAACGTGCCACAAATGTAGCACCAGCTGTTTTAACAAGTTCAGCTAAATCAAATGGTCTCTCTATGTTTCCATGGGTTGCAGTAGTAGCTTTTGCATGATATGGTGTTGTTGGACTGTATTGACCTCCTGTCATTCCATAAATTGAATTATTATAAATTATTGCTGTCATATCAATGTTTCTTCTACAAGCATGTATTAAATGGTTCCCACCTATAGCAGATGCATCTCCATCTCCCATAACAACAATTACATGCAATGAAGGTTTTGCCAATTTTAATCCAGTTGCAAAAGCTACAGCTCTACCATGTGTAGTGTGAAGTGTATTAAAGTCAACATACACAGGGGTCCTACCTGAACAGCCAATTCCTGAAATCATTGCGATTTCATCTTTTTTTAATCCAATAGCATCTATAGCAAGTAAAATTGCATGTAAAATTGTTCCATTTCCACAACCAGGACACCATAGATGAGGAAATTTTTTGTCATGTCTTAAATATTTTTCAAGTAATTGTTTATTGGAAAGCATATTTATCTCCTTAAAATTTCTTGATTTCTTTTATTATTTCATCAGGTGTTATTAGCTCACCATATATTTTGTTAAATTTTTTAACAGGTACTTTTCTTTCAGTTACCCTAACTACTTCTCTGTAAATTTGACCTAAATTCATTTCAGGCACTAAAAATCCTTTTATTCCAAAATTTAACACTTTATCAAATGCAAATCTTGGAAAAGGGAATAAAGTGTTTAATTCAAGTAGACCAACCTTTATCCCTTCTTTTCTTAATTCTTCAATTGCAGATAAAGAAGATAATACTACACTGCCATAAGCAACAATACAAAAATCTGCATCTTCAAGATAATGGTATTTTACCATACATATTTCGTGAAAACCTTTTTCAATTTTTTCAAAAATTCTTCTTAATCCTCTTTCTACTTCATCAGGTTTTGATGTTGGAAACCCTTTTTCATCATGAACAAGTCCTGTAACATGATACCTATATCCATCACCAAAAGCAGCCATTGGGGGGACACCAGTTAAATTATTTTCATATGGTACATACCATTCTGGTGGTACTGTTGGTTTTATTCTTTCTAAAACTTCAATTTCATCCTTTTTAGGTAGTAATACTCTTGCTCTCATATGAGCGACAACTTCATCTAAAAGTAAAATAACAGGGTTTCTATATTTTTCAGAAAAATTTATAGCTTTAATTGTCAGAAGATAAGCTTGATATACATTTGATGCTGAAAGAACAATTATTGGATGATCTCCATGCGTTCCCCATCTTGCTTGCATAACATCTCCTTGGGAGGGAGATGTAGGCAGTCCTGTTGAAGGTCCTCCTCGCATAACATTTACAATAACAATTGGAATTTCTGCAATACATGCAAATCCAATATTTTCCTGCATTAAAGAGAAACCAGGCCCAGATGTGGCTGTTAAAGATTTAACTCCACCAATTGATGCACCAATAATTGCAGCAATTGAGCCAATTTCATCTTCCATTTGAATAAATTTGCCGCCTACTTCAGGTAATTTATTTGATAAAATTTCAGCAATTTCTGTTGCAGGGGTAATAGGGTATCCTGCAAAAAATCTTACTCCGCCATCTATTGCACCTTGTGCAACTGCTTCGTTACCTTGCATTAATTTATAATTATTTTTTTTTGAAGGCATTTCTTACTCCTCTTCTTTATTTACAGTAATTGCAAAGTCTGGACATCTTAATTCACACTGCATACACTGTATACATTTTTCTGGATGAACAGGCTCTGATTTCCCATTTTCATCAAAATCTAAAACCCCTTGAGGGCAGAAAGCTATACATATTCCACATCCTTTACACCATGCTTTAAAAACTGTTACAGGAGATTTCTTTTCTTTTGTAATTACCCCAGCTGTTCTTGCATTAATAACTTTTTTCTTTTTTGGCTGTGTATTTTCCATCTTGTTTTCTCCAGGTAAAATTGTATACCAAATAGCATATCAATTTTTAAATTTCAACAATAATTATTTTTATTTATTTTGGATTTTGAAATATGGAATGAAATGCAGGAAAAGCAGAGAGGGAGCCTCTCTGCTTTCTTATTTTAATTTTAGAGAGAAAGTGCATGAGCATAAGCATTTTCAGAAATCTTATGCCATTTCTCGATTTGATTAAAGAATTTCATGTAATCTGTATATACTTTTTTACTGAAACCAGTTTTGTCTTTTTCAACTAATTCTTCAATTGCCTCTTTTGCATGTTTCTTTAATGATTTTAATACATCATCAGGAAATTTTAATAATTGGACATGATGTTCTTTAACTAATTTTTCAAGATAGTATTCATTTTTAGCTTCAAATTCAGATAACATCCAGATATTTGAACGAGCTGCTGCAGTTGTAATAATTGCTTGTAAATCTTTTGGTAATTTATCCCAAGCTTTTTTATTAATCATTATTTCTAAAACTGTTCCAGGCTCATGCCATCCTGGATAGTAATAATATTTTGCAGCTTTATAAAATCCCATCAAATAATCGTGATATGGACCAACCCATTCAGTTGCATCAATAACACCTCTTTCAAGGTTAGTATAAATCTCTCCACCAGCAACTAACACTGCTGTAGCACCAGCTTTTGCAATAACTTTCCCTCCAAGACCTGGAATTCTCATTTTTAAACCTTTATAATCATCTATGGAGTTAATTTTTTTATTAAACCATCCACCCATCTGGACACCTGTATTCCCAGCTGGGAATGGAACAAGACCAAAGCTAGCGTATAGCTCTTTCCATAATTTCCATCCATTACCACCATAAAACCATGCATTAACTTCTTGTGCATTCATGCCAAATGGAACTGCTGCAAAAAATTGTGCTGCTGGAGCTTTTCCTGCCCAGTAGTATGAAGCAGAATGTCCCATTTCTACATTACCACTTCTAACTGCATCAAATACACCGAGAGCTGGAACTAATTCACCACCTCCATAAACTTGAATTTTCATTCTTCCGTCACTTAATTCTTCAACCCATTTTGCAAATTTGTCAGCTCCCTCACCTAATACAGGAAAGTGAGGTGGCCATGTAGTTACCATTTTCCAGAAATATTTTTTCTTTGCTATAACATAAGGAGCTTTTGCTGCTGTTGCAGCTGTTGCTGCAGCAACTCCCACACCAACTTTCTTAATGAAATCTCTTCTTTTCATCTTTTCCCCCTTGTAAAGGTTTTTTAAAACAATATTTTAATTAGCAGTAAAAATTTTTGTTGTCAAGTAAAAATACAGTTATTTTACTGTATTAACTATTTCCCCAAATATAAAATAAATTCTTAGTTGTTGACAATGTTTTGTTTTTTTTATAGTTTTCTGTTGAAAATTTCATTTTGGGAGAATACAATGTCAAAAAAGTTTGAAATTGAAATTCAGGTAAGATTTAAAGATCTTGATCCTATGCAACATGTTAATAATTCAGTTTATTTTTCTTACTTCGAAATTGGAAGATTAGAATTTTTTAGAAACATAGTTAAAGATATTGAGTTTAAAAGATATCCATTTATATTGGCAAGTGTTGAAGCCAATTTTTTAAAACCTATTACTGTGCATCACCCTAAAGTTATATTAAAAATGTGGGCTGGAGATTTTGGAAATAAAAGTTTTAAATTTTTTTATGAAATTGAAAGCATAGATGGAGAAACTAAATTCTGTAAAGGGGAAAGTGTTCAAGTTTTTTATGATTATAAAGAGAATAAAACAATCCCTGTGCCTGAAGATTTCAAAGAATTAATAAGTGATTTTATATTTAACTAATTTTTATCTCTTTTAAAGCTTTATCTAACATTTTTTTATAATATGAAAAATCGTAAGAGTCTGCAAATGTAGAAATTTTTGCTCTTTCTTCTGGGAGTGAATTTTTTTCATCTGTTACTACATATAAAATATTTTCTCCTATATGAATGTTTTTAATCTGTTTCGAAATAATTGCATTTAATGTGTTATGCTTATAGCTTTCAGGAAATTTGGTTATTCTTTTTTTTATTGCAAGCTCTTTTATTTGTAAATCATTGTCTTTTAATTTTTGAATATACTTTTTGTAAATTTCTTCTAATTTATTAGGAGAATCAAAATGTTTTAAAAGTTCTTCCTGAAATTTTTTTATAAAAGGAGGGGTATCTCTTCTGTTACACATTAAGCCTCTTATTTTTACTCTTCCATTGTTGTAAATTCCAAAAAATCTATTCATCACAGGCTTATTTTCATTTTGAGTAGCAGGCAGGAATTTGATAAATTTATATATCCCTTTAAGGTTTATTGTAAATTCTGTTTTTTCAGATATTATTTTTGCAAGATTTTTATAATCTTCTTCTTTAGCATTTTTTTTCTGTACATAAATTGAATCTGTAATTGCATAAACTAATTTAAAACCAAGCTCTTCAGCAATTTCTTTTGCTTTTAAAAGAATAAATCTCCCTGCAGCAGTAGTTGCTTCATGTGCTTCAACACAGCCAAATTTTGCATTTTTGTATCCGAGATATCCAAAACATGTTACAAGCATCCACTTTATTGCTTCTTGTCTTAAATCTAACTCTTCTATATAATTATTCTGTAGCAGTCCTTTATACTTTTTTCTTTTTTCAAGAAGAGGTTCTATTGTTTCTGGAATTATCCCTTTTTTCTTTTTACAAAAGTAATAATCTGTAAAGGGGATTTTTATCTTTTCTGAAATATTCTTGCAACATTTACATTTAAATGTATCAATTGAAATGTTAAATTTTGAAATAATTGAAGGATACATTGAGAAAAAATCAAGTTCAGCTACATTTTTTAAAATTCCCACAGGAGGAAGAAAGAATAGCCCTCCTTTATCAACATCAAGTAATTGTAGAGCTGTCTTAAATTTCTCTGGATTTGCTTTGGTTGAAGGAATAAGATAGTTTCTCTTAAAAGCAGTCTTTAATTCCATTAATGAAATTGAACTTCCAGGACTTATTCTTCCAGCTTCTTGTAGGGGAAATGAAGTTAATCTTGCAACTTCAATAAGACCTTCAAGACCACAATATTTTCCAAAAAAGCTGTTTGAAAGATCAATATGTATTATGTTATTAATGTATGTAATAGCATCTCTATAAACAACTTTGCCATATGAAAAAAAAGAAACTCCTTTCTTAAACGAAAATTTCATCCCTAAATTAATTTTAAATTTTTTTGAAAATCTATAAATTTCAGGAAATATTATACTATCTCCTCCAATTGAAATAATTATATCAGGATCATTTTTTAAAATAGTATCTTTCAAATATTCGAGAAAGTTTGAATCTATGCTGTCAAAATAAAGGGTTTTGTCATCTATTG
>JALVYZ010000147.1 GCA_027037705.1 bacterium
GCAATTTGAGCATTTTTTCAAAAATTTTTCATAGGACAATTTTTCCTGTTCTTTATATGAAGCCATTCTCTGCATTAATTCATCAAAGTCAACTTTATGTCCATCAAATTCAGGACCATCTACACAAACGAATTTTGTTCTTCCTCCTACAGTTACTCTGCAAGCGCCACACATCCCTGTTGCATCAACCATAATTGGATTTAAGCTAACAAGTGTTTTAACACCAAAAGGTTCAGTTGTTTTACATAAAAATTTCATCATAATAGTTGGACCAACTGCAATTACAAGGTCTATATCTTTGTCTTTTTCAAGTAATTCTTTTAAAGGCTCTGTTACAAATCCTTTTCTACCATAACTACCATCATCTGTACATACAATTAGTTCATCACTTAAAGCTTTCATTTTATCTTCCCAGAATAGAAGTTCTTTTGTTCTTGCTCCAATAATTGAAATTAAATATTTCCCAGCTTCTCTAATCCCCATT
This sequence comes from bacterium, assembly GCA_027037705.1. Classification (GTDB taxonomy): domain Bacteria; phylum DYJV01; class DYJV01; order DYJV01; family JALVYZ01; genus JALVYZ01. The sequence goes on from JALVYZ010000147.1 coordinate 485, forward strand.
GCTATATGATGTACAGGAGCAACTCCAACTCCACCTCCAACACAAATGATTTTTTTAGCATCTTCAAAATGTGTTGGTTTTCCAAGAGGGCCAACAAAATCTTTAAGATATTCTCCTTCATTCATTCTTGAAAGTTGAGCAGTAGTTTTACCTACTTCCTGAAATACAATTGTAACGGTACCTTTTTCCGGATCCCTGTCAGCAACAGTTAGAGGAATTCTTTCTCCTTTATCATCAATTCGAACAATAACAAATTGACCACTCTTTGCCTTTCGGGCAATTTTTGGGGCATCAATAACCATCATTGTAACTCTTGGCTGTTTTGAAAAAACCTGTTTTTCTAAGATTTGAAACAAGACTCCCTCCTTTATTTTTATTTAATAAATATAATAATTTAAAAAATCCTGAATGAAGTATACAATTTTACCTTTAAAGTCAAGAAGAAATTTTATTTTTTAATTTTTGATACATCATTATTAAAAATTTTTAAAAAAATTGTTGACATTTTGTATACAAATTGATAATTAATATTAAAATTAATAAAGGTAATAAAGGTAATAAGAAAATTAACAAAAAATGAAGGAGGAGGAGTATGAGAAAGGCAAAATGGTTATTTTTAGCTGTAATTAGTTTTTTAGTTGTTCCTTTTGCTCTATGGGCGGC
>JALVYZ010000148.1 GCA_027037705.1 bacterium
CATTTACCACGATATCCCTAGATAGTGACCTGGGGTTTTGTGCTACACCTATAATAGCCAAACCGAACTTCCGGGCTTCACTATATAGTTTCCCCAGAATGCTCGAATTACTGAAATGGTGGGCCTCCTCGACAACAATAATCCTTCGGGCTCCCGTGTTATCACTCATTGTGTTGTAGATTATTCTTAGGATGAACTCTGATAAAGCAAGTTTCAAGTGGATACCGGGTACTTTAGACATGTCGATGACTATACTAGAGCTAGAGTTTAACAGTAAGTTAATAGGCTTCTCTCCCTTGAAAAACCTTTCCAGCTGCCTAATGTACTGTATGAGGCCTAAGACGCTCGTATCACTAGTAGAACCCTCTAGTCCAGCTATGTTCTTGGAAACACTACCAGCCAGGTCTGAATCGGTCCCTGTGAGGAAGTAGTCGGTTAGGGCATCATAGAGTATCGAGTACTGTCTCTCCCCTATTGGGAACACGCTTTTGAAGGCGTCTGCTACTAGTTGAGCCTTAAACTCCTCGTCTCCCTGAATAGAATTCAGGTCCAAATAGTAATCATTGCTCCAGAGATCAACTCTGACAAAGTTTTCATCCAAACCATTGTACTCACCGTGAAAATCAAGTATTAGAACACTGTACCCGTATTGATAGAAGAATTTAACTAGTTTTTTAGTGACTGTGGATTTCCCAGATCCACTCCTACCCACCACAATAGTGTTGAGGTTGGGGTTCTTCGGGCCCATAATGTTCTCGATGAAAAGCTGGGACCCTTCTACTTCAGCCCAGTGCCACCCGACTATTCCTTCGCAATAATCGAAAGGGGGATCCAGGGAGTCAAGTCTACTCCAGAAGTAGAGGCCTCCCTTGATTGAAGCGAAGCCCTTCATACCTCTTTTCAACTCTAGTCTCAAAGGCGAAGCCAGTGACATGATTAACGTCAATGGAATGGAGAGGATTGAGAGAGACGCAAGTAGCCCTAGTAGAACAGGCATTCTTTTCAGCGTACAAAGCCCCAAAACAGACGAAAATAAAGCACCTAATCCCCATAGTAAATAACTATTGAAATATGAGTTCAGACCAGTAAGGCCTAGTATAGAGTAACCTATACCTAAACCTGATAGAAACCCTATAATAGGAGTCC
>JALVYZ010000149.1 GCA_027037705.1 bacterium
TTAAATTACTTGGGCTTGGAACAACTTTTCCTCCCCATGTTTCCATCATATATTTTCTATATGGTTTTTGGTCATAACTAACCCTAACCATATAAACCATAATTTCCATATTAAAATAAGCTCCTGCTAAAGATAGTGCACTTCCCCACTGCCCTGCTCCAGTTTCTGTTGATAATCTTTTAATTCCTTCTTTTTTATTATAATATGCCTGAGCCACAGCTGTATTTGGTTTATGACTTCCAGCTGGGCTAACTCCTTCATATTTAAAATAAATTTTTGCCGGAGTTTGTAAAAATTCCTCAAGTCTCTTTGCCCTCATTAATGGTGATGGACGCCATATTTTATAAACATTTAATACTTCTTCTGGAATATCAATCCATCTTTCAGTAGATACTTCTTGCTTTATTAATTCTTCTGGGAAAATTAAAAGTAAATCCTCAGGACTAACTGGCTCTTTTGTTTGTGGATTTAATGGAGGAGGCAATTGCTCATCCATATCTGCTTGAATATTATACCACTTTTTCGGCATTTCTCTTTGAGATAAATCAATTCTAATCATTTTAACCTCCTTAGGTATTATTAAAATTAAAACATTTTTTTATTATCATAAATAAAAAAAAAATCAACATTATTTTTAATCTTTTGCATTTACTAAGTAGAATTTCCATAGATGATATTTGAATTTGGTATTTCAAATTTTTTGAAGAAAAAATTTATGAAATTTTTTTATAATCAATTATCTTCAATTTTTTAGATAATATCAGAAAAATCAATTGAAAGGTTTAAATTTTTCTTAAAAAATTTATTTAATTTATTTACCATTTTTATTTTTCTTTTTTTTGTCAATATTAAAGAAATATTTTCAAGATCAATTAAATATAAACTTTTTTCCTCACTTAAAATTATATTTGTTGGGTCAAAATCTTTATGGTATACCTTTTTATTAAAAAGTTGTTTGACAAAATCAATAAGAGCTTGAATCAAAATCTCCGACTTTTCTCGTTCTAAAGCTTTTAACAATTCTTCTCCTTTAACTTTTTTATAAACAAATATTTCAATATTTTTTTTTGAAAAATAAAACTTCGCATCTGGAACATTTATCCCTTTTTTCTTTAAAATTTTTGAAAAAATATAACTTCTCAATCC
>JALVYZ010000150.1 GCA_027037705.1 bacterium
GGCTGACCTTCACGGCGCTGGCCGAGACGGTTACCACGAAGGTGGATCGGGATCTGGCGCGGCATTGGCGCACGTCCTACGATTTGCTGGTGCGGGCGCCGGATAGCGTGCTGCCGGTGGAAAAGGAAGCGGGCAGGGTGCGGGTCAACTATCTCGCCGACCTGCGCCCCGCCATCACCTGGGAGCAGTATCAGGCCATCCGCCGCATTCCGGGGGTTGAGGTCGCCGCGCCCATCAGCATGTTGGGCTATGTGGCGCTCCATGTGATTGGGATGGAAAGTGCCCCTGGCCCGGGGCTGTATCGCTATAAGTTGCACATTCAGGTGGACAATGGGGTACAGCAAGGTACGGTGTACCAGGCGGAAACTTACCAGTGGTTCTTCCCCTCGGCGCAAGAGGATCTTTTCGTGCAGGCCGGCCTCTGGAAGCCCGTTCAGATGCCCTCGCTTTCTCCTTTACCTCCCCAACATCCCGGCCCGACGCCCACGCCCCGCCCTGAGGTGTATCACCCCCCCTTTTTTGGCGCACTCCCTGCCACGCGGCTTTATCTGCCCGTGGCTTTTGATCGACAGTTTCGGGTGCCGATGCTTTTGGCTGCCATAGACCCCGAAGCCGAAGCGCAGTTGGTGGGGTTGGATAAGGCCGTGACCAAAGGAATGTACCTGACGGCGAAGATGCCTTCTTGCCGCTATGCCATCCCCGGACATGGGGAAATCCTCATGTTGCCTGTGCTGGTCCAACAAGGGTTGTACACCCGGATCACGGTGCAAGAGCGGGTGGATGCGCTGCGCATGCCCTCGCTGCCGGTGCCGACGCTGATTCAGCGCTTCACCAAGGATCCCGACGCGCTGCGCGCCCTTCCCGTTGAGAAGAACATCCTGGATAAAACCTTCCCCGGCGCCCGGGATTACCTCGCCGAGTGGAAAAAGGCGCTGGGGATGGTAAACTTCTATCTCCTCAAGCAAGTGGCGCGCGGGAATTGCAATCCTTTTCCCGAGGGAGTTCCCACCTCACCCGCTGGAGGTGCTCTCGCCGCCTTTGCTTTGCCTGCCCTTCCCGCTGGCCCCCTGTGGCCGTTGCCCAGCGCGGTACGCTATCGCGTTTTGGGAAAGCGCACCCTGGAAGCCATCCCCTGGCCGGACGA
>JALVYZ010000151.1 GCA_027037705.1 bacterium
TCGGCTTTCTATTTTCATCTTTTCTTATAAAATCTAAATCACTTTCATAAAGTTCAGACAAAATAGCAGATTCAACTTTATCTATATCTGTTCCATACGCTACTCCAAATGGAATTCTTAATCTTCTAATATCATCAGACATAGTCCAGTTAATAACATTGCTTGTAAAAAGAGTTTGATTAGGGATAATCACATCTATGTTATCATAAGTATTAATAATAGTTGCTCTCATATTGATACTTACAACTTTTCCAACAAGATTTGGATCTAACTCTATTATATCACCAATTTTTATAGATTTTTCAAACATCATAATTAAGCCACACATAAAATTTGAAATTATACTCTGCAAACCAAAACCAATTCCGACAGATAGAGCTCCTACTATTATTGTTAAAGAAGTTAAATCAATTCCAAGAACTTTTAAGGTTGCAAAGAATGCTATTATAATAATAAGATAATAGCCAATATTACTAATCAAGGTTTGAGTTGATTGAGTGAGATTAATGCCTTTATACGTTAATTTTTTAATATACTTTTTATATAAAGTTCCTAAAAATATTCCTATAACAAATACAAATAAAGCTAAGATTATATCTATACAACTTATTCCTTTTTTATTAATTGTAAAAATAGGTTTTCTTAAAAGATAGAATATATAGGTAATAGTATTTTTAATTGTATTTTTAGTATCATGAATAAAAACAGATTTAGTACCAAATTTTATTTTTATTAGTTTTTCTAAGATAATATTAAAAGAATTGATATAATAAGTTTCAGAAAAATATTTATTTAGTATTTCTTTTATTTTATTTTTGAAAATAAAAACTTTTTTATTTTTGTTTTTAAGTTCGTAAAAATAATGGTTAAGGTATATTTTTATAATATCTTTGGCAAGTGCTTCATTTTTTTTCTTGTAATATGAAATTGATTTCTCAATATTTTTAATAAGCTCTTTTTTGTTTAATAATTCTAATCGCTCTTTTTCTATTTTTAGTTTCTCAATTTTTAAAAGATTATTGTTTATCTCTTTTTGTAAGTTCTTTAATTTATTATTCGATGGTTTAAAATTAATAGTGTCAATTTTTTTAGCAAAGATAGTTAACCATTGTTTGTAATTTTTTTCTATATATTCAATTTTTT
>JALVYZ010000152.1:0-500 GCA_027037705.1 bacterium
TAAAAAGTAATAATTCATATTACAGGCATTAGCTATGATATTTAAATATGTAAAGAACAAAAAAAGAAAAAATAATAAGGTTTATGCAAGATACAGATATATATCGGATAAAGCAGATTATATATTTGAGAATACATTAGAAAGATTTGATAAAGCAGTTAAAAAAAGGTTTAAAAATAAAGAAGATACAACTCATTATGTTATTAGTTTTGAAAGACTATTAGATAGTAATGAAAAAAATATAGCTCGTAAAGTTATAACAGAATTTTTCAATAATAAGTTTGGTAAAAGACACTTTATTACTATTGGAGAGCATAATGATAATGGATATACACATTACCATATCTTAATTAGCAGAAATATAGAAAATCAAAAAATGGTAAATACACTAGTAAAAGCTAAAGAATATAAGGAGCTTCAAAAAGAATTAAGAGAGAAGTTAGAAAAAGCCAATTTATTAAGTAATAGAGAAAAAGAGATAAATAAAAAGTATTTACAAT
>JALVYZ010000152.1:510-1385 GCA_027037705.1 bacterium
AAGAAGAAAAAATAAATAAACTTCTTTCCCTATTGCCATTAAAGAATAATCGTTATAAGGCATTGACACGAGTAATAACTGAAGTAATAGCAGATTTATTTAACAAAGGTAATTTAGAACTTTTAAACAAATTTTTAGATGAGGCAGGAATAAGAATATTTTTAGATAGAGGCAATAGGGAAAGAATTAAAATTGAGTTTTTAAAGGATTGGGAATTTTTATCTAAAGCTAAAGTTAAAAAGTTTACTGTTAAAAATCTTAATAAAGATGTAGCTAACTATTTAAAAAAGGTTTTAAAGGAGTATGAAAATGGAATTACAAGAATTGACAAAGAATTTAATGAATTTGAAAAAGAAATTGAAAAAGTTAGAGGAAGATATACAGCTGTTAGAACTGGAGAAAAATATATTGGAACAGGATATAAAGAATTTACAAACAGAGAAAGAGAATTTATTGAAAGAAATAACATCTCTCAAAAACTATCAGAATTTAGAGAAAAGGTTAATACCAGTAGATATGAGCTTAAAGAAATTGAAAAAGAACTCAATGAATTTAGAGAAGTATTTAGAAAAAATAGAGAATTATCAAATAATAACTTTAATAGTATTAGGAATAACTATATTTCTAATGATAATGAATTTAATTCTATTGAAGAAATTATTATAAAAGGAGGTAGTGATATGGTAGCTTTAGAATATGCAAAGAAATATATAAATCTAGTAGAACTAGCAGTTAATAAGTTTGGATACAAAATTAAAAAGGATAAATCTAGTAGATATTATAAGACATTAAAAAAAGATGGAGATATTATTGTAGTTAGTAGAAATATGAATAATGAACATTGGATTTATTTTAATACTAGAGATGATAATGAT
>JALVYZ010000152.1:1395-4197 GCA_027037705.1 bacterium
TATCAGAAATAGAAAAGCTATCATATCTTAAAGATGAAAATTATTTAGTAAAAGAAAGAAAAATAAGTAAAGATATTCTTAAAAATTTCAATATTTATCAAGACAAAAGAAATAATGTAGTATTCATACTTTATGATGAATTAGGCTATATAACAGGATTAGCCAAATACAATAAGAATTTTAAGCAGATATTAGGAAGTAAAGGTGTATGGTCAAGTATTCAATATGATGTATTAAGTAATAAAGAAGAAAATTTAAGAGATAAAGTTAAAAAAATAGAAAAGATATTTATAACAGAAAGTCCAATAGATGCTTTATCTTATCTAGAGCTAAAAGAAAAAGATAATATAGAGAAAGTTTTATTATTAACGACACAAGGTCAAATATCAGATAGAACAATAGAAATTTTATTTTCATTTATAAAGGCAATTTATTTAATTACAGAGAATAAAAATTTAAATATAGTATTAGGCTTTGATAGAGATGAAACAGGTTTATATTTTGCTACAGAAGTAAATTTAAAGCTAAAAGAAAAAATGAAAAAAACATTAATAAATGGAAAAGAGCCATTTCCAATATTAGATATAAAAATAAAATTTCCAGAAACTAAAGATTGGAACGAAGACTTAAAATTATCTAAAAAACCAAAACTTCAAAATCAAAATAAAAAAATAAAACCAAAACTATAACATCTTTTCCCTATTGCCATATACCAATAAACGAATGAATGGAATTTAAGCTGTTGATTGGAATATTAGTCGTGCAATGGTAAAAGGCAATAGGGAAAGAAGTTAATTCTTTTAAAGAGGTTTTTTTTATTTTTTATTTTTTATTTTTTTGTAGAAACTGGAGAATTAGAAATATGTTTGCCGAGCGAAGCGAGGCAATCCTTTTTAAATCTAAAAAATAAATTACAGAAATATGTTTGCCGAACGAAGTGAGGCAATCCTTTTTTTAAATCTAAAAATCTTTTTAAAAGTTTATGATGATTTAAAACAATTTGAGATAACTTAAGACAATTTAATTTAAGTCAATGTAATGCAATTTAAGATAATTTAAGGCAATTTGAGATAAATTGAGATAATTTAAGACAATTGAAAAATTGACCGCTTTTTTTCCAATTAAGAGCTTTATATTTATAATGCGAGGTTGCCTTACTCCCTGACGGTCGTAAGGACAACCTCGTTGGGGGGAGAGCCCCCCAAACCCCCCCAATTAATTCAATGGAAACCTTTAAGTATATTGGACCAGTCTAAAACTTAAAGGTAAAAGGCAATAGAGAAAAAGGAAAACAATTTATAGATGCATTGGAAAAGTTAAACGATAAATTGGAAAAGTTATTAGTGCATTGGTATATGGCAATAGGGAAAGAATTAGGAGCTAAATATATAGATAAGAAGGATACTTCTCTAACCCTTATCACTGCTAGAAGTAAAGTCAGATTTTTAAGACTATCAGTCAGATTTTTATGACTATAATTTGTAAAAAATTATGATAAATAGTTGTATTTTATTAATATATTTAGTAAGATAATATCATACTAATTTAAAAAGAGGTTAAGAATATGAGTAGATATGCAATTATTGATAAAGAAACTGGAGAAATAGTTATAGATGATGCTTTATTTATTGGCAAAAAACCTCATTATGTAGATAAAGGTTTTATAAAAATATTCGTAGCTTTTTTAAAGGATATAGTGGAAGATAAAGATATAGCAGGAAAATCTATTAGATTATTATTTTATATGTTAGAACAGTTAGATTATAACAGCTATACAATAAGAATAATCCCTAAATATGCCCAAGAAACTTTAGATATAACGAAAGATACATATTATAGATGGTTAAATACACTAATAGAAAAAGGAATAATAGAAAAAATAGATACTTATACCTATAAATTAAATCCATATGTAGCAGTAAAAGGTCATAAAGGGAAAGCATTAAATAATGAATTAAAAGAAGCTAAAAGATATGTAAGAAATAAAAAAGGCAATAGGGAAAGAAGTTAATGAGGTTAGTTAAACTTTAGGAATTAATAAGATGGTATCTCTAGAATATGCAAAGAAATATATAAATCTAGTAGAACTAGCAGTTAATAAGTTTGGATACAAAATTAAAAAGGATAAATCTAGTAGATACTATAAGACATTAAAAAAAGATGGAGATATTATTGTAGTTAGTAGAAATATGAATAATGAACATTGGATTTATTTTAATACTAGAGATGATAATGATAATGGAACAATAATAGATTTTATTCAAAATAGGACAGGCTATAATCTAGGAGAAGTAAGAAGATTTTTATCAGAATATTTAAAAGAAAAAAGAGAAGGCAAAATAAAAGAAATAAAAGATTTTTATGTAGAACCTAGCCAATCTAAAGATATTAAAGTTATTTTATCAGAAATAGAAAAGCTATCATATCTTAAAGATGAAAATTATTTAGTAAAAGAAAGGAAAATAGGTAAAAATATTCTTAAAAATTTCAATATTTATCAAGACAAGAGAAATAATGTAGTATTCATACTTTATGATGAATTAGGTTATATAACAGGATTAGCCAAATACAATAAGAATTTTAAGCAGATATTAGGAAGTAAAGGTGTATGGTCAAGTATTCAATATGATGTATTAAATAATAAAGAAGAAAATTTAAGAGATAAAGTTAAAAAAATAGAAAAGATATTTATAACAGAAAGTCCAATAGATGCTTTATCTTATTTAGAGCTAAAAGAAAAAGATAATATAGAGAAAGTTTTATTATTAACGACACAAGGTCAAATATCAGATAGAACAATAG
>JALVYZ010000153.1 GCA_027037705.1 bacterium
TATTAATGTTGCAATAGTGGGAATGCCAGATAGAGAATTAGGAGAAAGATGCTGTGCTTTTGTAGTGATTAAAGAAGGTTATACTTTCACTTTTGAAGAGATGAAAGATTATCTTTTGGAAAAGAAACTTGCTAAATTCAAACTTCCAGAAAGACTTGAGATTGTGGATCAACTTCCAACAGTTGGTGATTCAGGAAAAATCAATAAAGAGGAGCTTAAAAGAATTATAAAGAAAAAGTTGGAGGAAGAAGGAAAATTGTAAAAGCGTAGAAGCGTGGAAGCGTTAATGCGACTTTGGAAAAATGCAAAAAAAAGTAGTAAGGGTAATTTAATCGCATTTACCCTTTAACGCATTAACGCATCTACTCATCCACGCATATACGCATATACTTAAAAAAAGGAGCAAAAATGTCAGTATTATTAATTTCAACAATAGACACAAAGAGAATACCAGCGTTATATTTAAGGGATAAAATAAAAGAACAGGGAGTTAATTGCAAATTAATGGATATTTCAATGGGTAAGCATGATTATAAAGATGCTGATATATCTGCAGGTGAAGTTGCAAAAGCAGGAGGAAGCACAATTGAAGAGATTAACAATTCCAGAGATAGAGCTAAAATTACCCAGATTATGACAGATGGCGCAATTAAAATTGCAAAAGATTTATATTCAAAGGGAGAAATTAATGGAATTATTGGCTTAGGTGGTTCTACTGGGACATTAATGATATCAGATTTAATGAAAGCTTTACCATTTGGAATACCAAAAATAATAGTTTCATCTACAGCTGCTCTTCCTGGACTTGCAACAAGATATATTGGGACTGGAGATATTATGCTTTTTCATTCTGTTGTGGAAATTACAGGTTTGTCAGAACTTTTGAAAAATGTTCTTGATAGAGCTGCCTTAGCTGTTGCAGGAATGTCAAAGATTAAACCTATATCAAAATTCAGACCAGAAGGTAAAAAAGCAGTTGCAATGACAATGTTTGGAATTTGTGAGAAATGCGCTGGTTTTGTTAGAGAAATGTTGGAAGGAAAAGGTGATTTTGAAGTTATTGGATTTTCTGCAGCAGGAGTTTGTGATAGAGCAATGGAAGATATGATTTTAGAAGGTTATTTTGATGGAGTAATAGA
>JALVYZ010000154.1 GCA_027037705.1 bacterium
GATGGCTGCTTGAGACCATATTTAACATATTATGGTAGGAAACTCTATGAAGTAATGAAGTATTTAACCATTGCAAATGTTGGAAACTACACAATTTTATTATGCTTTAACAATAAGAGATTTAATTCTTTACCAAAAGATATGCAGGAATTGTTTATAAAATCTGCTCCAAAATGGGCAGAATGGTCATTTGCAGCAGTGAAAGAGTCAAATAAAAAATCATTAAAAATTTTTAAAGAGCATGGAATGAAAATCAATAAACTTGACGATAAAACACTTGCTGAATTTAAAAAGAGATTATCATCTGTATATGAGTGGTGGCTAAAACAGGTTCCAGATGGCAAAAAATATATAGATTTTATAGAAAAAAATCATTTATCATAATTAAGCCGAGCACCTGAAGTTTAGGTGCTCGGGAAGGCAGAAAAGAAGTTAGTTAAAGGTTTGTTGAGGTTAGTTAAGGTTAGTGAATTAAAATTAATAAACTATAAATAACAACAAATTACTATTAATTACAATAAATAACAAAATTAATTTTCGCATTTACTCATTATCGCATTTACGCATTTACTTTATAAAGGGGAAGTAAAAAATTATTATATGAATAAAATTGTCAAATTAATTGATAAAATTAATACTTTGGTGGGATATTTTACAGGATTTGTTACATTTTTCCTTCTCCTTTTAGTTTTATGGGGAGTTTTTGCAAGGTATATTCTCAGAAGTCCAAGCCATGTTGCACTTGAAATCAGTGGATATTTAATGGTTCTATTGACCTTTCTTGGTGCTGGCTACATTCATCTTCAAAAAAAGCATGTTTCTGTAGAAGTTTTAACTTCAAGACTGCCTGAAAAATTTAAAAAAATTCATGAAATTACTGTGAATATAGTGCTTTTACTTTTTTCACTGATTGTTATTTATGAAGGGATAGAATTCACTATCCTGGCTTTTAAAGAAAATTACCGTTCAACAAGTTTATTAAATTTTCCCCTCTGGACAGTTTTCATAATAATTCCCATTGGAATGTTCTTCTTTTTACTTCAGATAATAAGAAATCTCATTAGAGGAAAAGAGTAATGGATTTTGTTATTGCTATTGTAATTCTTGCTCTTTTAATCATTCTTTTGCTTTATGGAATTCCGGTTTTTGCATCTCTTGGTATTTCAAGTATTGTAGGAATAATACTTTTAAATGGATTTTCAGGGCTGTCAGTTATTCCGGAGCTTTATTATGAAAAGATGGATAATTTTGTTTTAATTGCAATTCCTTTATTCATTCTCATGGGAGAAATACTTTTTCATACTGGAATTGGAAGTGACCTATACAAAATGGCAAGCAGGTGGACAAATAAAATTCCAGGTGGGCTTGCAATGGGCACTGTAATTGCAAGTACTGTGCTTGGTGCAATGTGTGGCGTAAGTGTTGCAGGAGCTGCAACAATAGGAGCTTTTGCTGTTCCTGAAATGATAAAAAGAGGATATGATAAATCTCTTGCAACAGGTTCTGTTGCTGCATCAGGAGCTCTTGCTCTTCTAATTCCTCCAAGTATAGGATTTATCCTCTATGGAGCAGTAGCTGATGAATCTGTTGGAAGACTGTTTATTGCTGGGATAGTGCCAGGAATTATACTTGCATTATGCATGATGATTTATATTTTTATTGTAGCAATGTTAAATCCAGAAAAAGCTCCTATTCCTGAAGAGAAAATTACCTGGAAAATGAGATTTGAGACACTATTAAGATGCTGGCCTGCCCTTTTTCTTATATTTTTGGTTCTTGGTAGTATATATTTTGGAATTGCTACACCAACAGAATCTGCAGCAATTGGCGCTGCTGGAGCTTTTTTTCTTGCAATTTTTATCTATAAAAGCATGAATCTTCAGGTATTTCTTGATATTATTCTCTCAACAATGAAAACTACTGGAATGATTCTTTTTATCTTTATAAATGCAATGTTATTTGGATACATTTTAACAAGACTTCAGATACCTCAACAGCTTGCAATGATTGTTGCTGATGCTCACATGCCTAAATGGGCTGTTTTAACTTCTGTGGTTGCATTATTAATCTTTTTAGGAATGTTTCTTGACGGAGCTTCTGTTATATTAATATCAACTCCAATTCTTTTACCTGTTATAAGTGTAATTGGATTTGACAAACTATGGTTTGGGGTAATGTTAATGATTACAATTGAAATGGCTGTTATAACGCCACCAGTGGGGTTAAATCTCTATGTAATAAAAAGCATAGCACCTGATGAAGTTTCTCTTCAAGATATTATCATGGGAGCACTTCCTTTTGTGGTTGTTGAGATACTGGTTTTAATATTTTTTATAATTTTCCCAGAGGTGGTTTTATGGCTACCAAACAAAATGTAAAGCTTTTTATAACAATTTTGGCAATTCTTTTTGCAATAAATCTCTATTCTCAAAATATAAATGATGAAAATGTATTTTTATATTTTAAGGAGGAATTATCATCCATTAAGAAAAGCTATGGCATAACTGTTCTTAAATCAACTTATGCTAAATTGCGCACACCTTTTGGAAAGAAAAAATTTAAATTAAAAAACTATGAAATAAAAGAACTTGGAAACCACATATATAAATTAACCTTAAATTTTTATAAGAGAAAAAAAATTTTCAGATTTCGAGAAAACAGAGCTATTTATTTTTTTTACAATGATAGTAAAATAGTATTTTTAACAAAAAAAGGGAAATTCAGATTTGGCATATTAAATCCTTCCATATATGACATTATTAAAATGCCAAATGGATATAAGATAGTAAAAAAAAGGTTAAAATATTATTTTAAAATTCCTGTACAAAATGGAAAAGTTTATTTATACATGGAATTATGATTTTAACAGGTATAGACCTTGGGAGCAGATTTGTAAAAATAATCTGCTTTGATTTAGTTAAAAAAAAATTTGTAAAAAAAGAAATTATTGATACAGTTGAATTTTATAAAAATTATGCAAAAGTTAAAAATAACAAACTTAGCGTTGATTTTAATAAATTAAATATACCATCCACAAATATTTGCTCCACTGGTTATGGTAGAAATAATATTAATTTAAAAAGAGCAAAAGTTATAAATGAAATAAAAGCCCATTATCTTGGAGTGTTATTTCAGTTTAAAAATTTTAAAAATTTTACTATCTTAGATGTTGGCGGCCAAGACACCAAAGTAATAAAAGTAAAAGATGGATATATTGATGATTTTATAATGAATGATAAATGTGCTGCAAGCACAGGAAGATTCTTAGAAAACATGGCAAATGTACTTGGAGTAACCTTAAATTATCTTTATAATCAAATAAAATCTCCTGTTAATTTAAATTCTACATGCGCTATCTTTGGAGAAAGTGAAGTAATAGGAAAAATTGCAGAAGGGAAAAAAATTTCATCAATTTGTGCAGGTATAAATTTAAGTCTGGCAAAAAGAATTGCTCCACTATTAAACAAACTTTATTCTGAAACTCTAATTTTAACTGGTGGAGTATCAGAAAATAGAGGAATAATACATTTTTTAAATAAATTAATCCCTTTTAAAAAAATATTAAAACCTCAAGAACCTCAATTTAATGGAGCAATTGGGTGTATTAATTCTTTAATAATAGAAAAATGATATTTGTAAATGTTATTTTACCAGTTTTTTTAATGATTGGAGTTGGCTTTTTATTTGAAAAAGTAAAAAAGCCTGACTTTAAATCTATATCTGATTTAACATTATATTTTCTATCACCTTGTTTAATCTTTGAAGCATTATTAAGAAGTAAAGAAAGCATTTCACAATTTGTCCCAAAAGCTATTATTTTTATGGTAATCTTAACATTAAGCTTATGGATTTTATCAATCTTTTTTTCAAGATTGTTAAACCTAAATTCATTCGAAGAAAGTGCTTTTTCATTGTCTACAATAATGATGAATTGTGGAAATTTTGGAATTCCTTTAATACTTTTTGCTTTTGGAGATAAAGCATTAGCTTATGCAGTTGTTGTATTAATAACTTTTACTTTTCCATTAGGTACACTTGCTATTTTTATTGCATCAAAAGGAAAATCATCTGTTATTGGATCATTATTAGAAATTACAAAAATGCCATTATTTTACTCAATTGTTTTTGCAGTAATATTCAAATACTTCAACATACCTGTTCCTAAACTTATTATGAAACCTTTAACTCTAATGGGGGAAGCTGCTATTCCAACCCTTTTAATTGTGTTGGGAATGCAACTTGCGAGAACAGATTTAAAAACGAATTTCAAACCTATTACAGGAAGTATCTTTTTAAGACTTTTTATCTCTCCCATAATTGCAATAATTTTATGTAAACTCCTGAGAATAACTGGACTTCCTGCAAAAGTTTTAATTATTCAAACAAGCACTCCAAGTGCTATAATTCCATTATTATATGCAATAAATTACGATACAAGACCTGATATTGTTGCTGGGACAATATTTTTCTCAACTATTTTAAGTGCCCTCACTTTAACAATATTAATTTATTTTTTAGGAGTTTAATGGAAGTGTTATTTTAAATATAGTATATTCATAATCCTCTACAAACTCAATTTTCCCTTTATGTGCTTCAATAATTCTTTTAACAATTATAAGCCCAAGTCCTGATCCATGATCTTTTTCTGTGTAGAAAGGTGTAAAAAGTTTATCTGGATTTTTTATCCCTTTTCCATTATCTTTAACATAAATGTTAATTTCATTTTCTTTTTCTTCACATAATATTATAATTTTTTTATCATTTTTTTTATCTTTTAATGCATCAATTGAATTATTAATTAAGTTAAAGAAAACCTGTTTTAACTTAGTTTCATCACCTTTTACTCTTAAATCTTTACAATTGATTTCTAAATTTATTTTTTCTCTCTCAAGATTCTCTCTATAAGAATTTTTAATCTCTTTAAAAAAATCTTTTAAATTTATTTCATTAAAATTTAAATCAACAGTTTTTCCAAGTTGTAAAAAATCATTTGTAATTTCAGTAAGTCTCTTAATTTCATTTTCTATTTCAGCTATTTCTTTTGAGTTTGTATATTTTCTTTTTAAAATTTCTAATTTAAGTTTAATAGAATTTAAAGGATTTTTAATTTCATGAGTAATTTCACCTGAAAATTTTCCAAGCATTGAAAGTTGTTGAGCTTTCATAAGCTCAGTTTTAATTTCTATTAAATTAGTAATGTCTTTAATTATACATACAAAATTTTGAGGTAAGATAATATGTTGTATTTCATAGGTTTTATTATTTATACGAATTGTAATAGTTTTATTCTGCTGAAAACAAAACATACATGGTTTATCTTTATTAAATGCTAATTCATAACATTTATAAATATTTTTAGCTTCTTTATTAGAAAAAATTAAATTAAAATTTTTATCAACAATCATAACAGTACTATTTAAATTATTTAAAATTGCTTCAAAATAAATTTTACTTTTTTCAACTAAATTCTGAAAAGAAATTTTTTCAAAAAAATTAAACAAAATATTTCCAGCTAATTTATAAACTTCAGAGGAAAATCTTTTATCAACAATTATTAAATTTTTTAAAGATTTGTTTATAATAACTGGATAAACAACATATTTAAATTTTTTCTCATCTGTTTTTAAATTTTTAAAAAAATCTTTTAAATTTTCTATAAAAGCGAAATTATGTATTGAAAAAAAAGTTTCAATTTGAGTAAAATTTATATCGACTTGTTCTACTTTTATATCTTTATACCTTTTTCTAAATCTTAATTTTGCATTTGTTAAAGCAAAATCAATAAAAATAACTTCATCCCATAAAGCCTCAAATGTTAAAAAAAGACCATCAATTGAATCAACAGATGAAATTCTATTTAAGAAAATAAATTCATTTTTGTCCAAATTTAAACTCCTTTTTCTCTATTAGTCTCTGAATATTAGCTTTATGCTTGTAAATTATTAAAATTGAAATTGTTCCTGCAAAATACACCAATGAATCAGGATAGTTATAAAATTTAAAAATTATTAAAACCTTTATAATTGCTGGAAGTAAAAAAGATGAAATCATAGAAGCTAATGATACATACCTCCAGATATATGCAACTATAAAGAAAATTATTGCAGCAATTAAAACTGCAATTGGTGTCAATACTAAAAATATTCCAATTGCAGTTGCAACACCTTTACCACCTTTAAATTTTAAAAATACTGGGAATAAATGTCCTAAAAAAGCTGCAAGACCAGTAAATAAAACTATTTGAAAGTCTAATCCCCATTTTTTTGCAAAATAAACTGGCAAAAATCCTTTTAAAATATCTAAAATTAAAGTTATAATACCTGGAATTTTACCTGCAGTTCTATAAACATTTGTAGCTCCAATATTTCCACTGCCAGACTTTGTTGGGTCTATTTTACAAAAAATTTTTGCAATTATTACACCATTGGGAATAGAACCAATAAGATAGGCAACTAAAATAATTAAAAGTGCTTTCATTAATAATCTTTTATATTAATATCATATATTTTTCAATAAAAAAGTAGTTTAATGATAACACAAAAAAGGCACCTAAAAAGGTGCCCTTTTTACTTTGTTTTATCTTGTGGCATTGACTTTTTATAAACATCTTTCATATAGTCAATACCTTTAATAACCATTTCTTTATAGTTTTCAAAAGCTAACTCTGAATTTTTAGCCCAGTCCTTATATATATTCAATAAGTGAGTCCTGTATGCTTCAGGTTGAGTTTGTAAGAAAAACTCTATCATTCTTTGTTGTTGAGACTGCAATAGATTTAAATTTTCAAACATTAAAAGATAAAAATTTTTTAAAGAATCAAAAAAATTTTCATTAATTGTCATTTTTCCCCCTCCTTCTATTTTTTAGCTTTGTTAACAGCTTCAATCATAAAATCAAGTCCCTTAAATACAATTCCTTTAAAATCATCAAGAGCTTTTTGGGTAGAATTTAACCATTCTTCATAAAGTTTTGCAACTTCTTCATTGTTTGGTAATGGTGCTTGCTTCAAAAACATTTCTACTAATTTCTTTTGCTGTTCAGTAATAAGCTTAAAATTATCAAAAGCTAACTCATATACATTTTTTAAGTTTTCAAAAATTTTTTCATTTACCATGGCTTTCACCTCCTATTTTTTTTGGTTATGCGAATATGCGTAAATGCATAAAAAATGTTATTTATTGTAATTCATAGTTTTCAATAAGTGTTAGTGTTAGTGATGGTATGAGTTTTGTTATTCATGGTTATTTGTAGTAATTTATAGTTATTAATAGTTATTAAAGTTATTCATTGTTATATCGTTTTTCATTTTTCATTAAATAATGACTTCCGACTCTGCACTCCAGACTCCAGACTTTTACAACCTTAACTAACCTCAACTAACTTCTAACTAACCTACAACTAACATTAACTAACCTTTTATCGTCTATCACCCAAACATCCTTCAGCCTTCCGCCTTCTACCTTTGTTTTTGTATTATTTGCTTCTTTCCTGCAGCCATTTTGCAACTGTTGGCGCAAGTTCTTTTTGAGAACGAGAGCTAACATAAATTCCAATATGTCCTCCTGGGAAAGCTATCATCTGCTTATCTTTTGAACCTACAAGATCATTTAAAGGTTTTGTTGATGCAGGTGGAACAAGATGGTCTTGCTCAGCATAAATTGTTAATATTGGCATTGTTATTTTCTTTAAATCTACTTTTCTTCCACCAAGTTCAAATTCTCCCTTTACCAGTTTATTTTCCTGATAAAGGTCTTTTATAAATTTTCTCCAAGTTTCTCCAGGTTGATCAGGACTATCAAATATCCATTTTTCCATTCTTATGAAATTTTTTACTGTTTCAAGTTCATTGGCACCTTTTATAAAATTATAATACTTTTCAAAATTTAATTGAAATGGCTTAAGCATTAAGTATCCAAAATTCATAAAATCTCCAGATATATTACCAAAAGCATCTACCATTTCATCTGCATCTAAATATTTTGACCAGACATTTAAAAGTCCATCTTCTGTATCAAAATCTACTGGAGTAACCATAGTAACTAAATTTTTTATTTTTTCAGGATACAAAGCAGTATATATAACAGAAAATGTTCCTCCCTGACATACTCCAAGAAGATTAATTTTATCTAATTTATGTTTTTCTCTAATAAAATCAACGCAATCATTCATATAACCATCAATATGATCCTCCATAGTTAAGTATCGATCTGCTCTTTCAGGATAACCCCAGTCAATCAAATATACATCTATCCCTTCCTCAATTAATCTTTTTATAAAACTTCTATCTTCCTGGAGGTCCATCATATAATATCTATTAACAAGCGCATAAACAATTAACAGAGGCACTGGACATTTTTTTCTTTTATTTGATTTATAGTGATATAATTTTGCTTTATTATCTAATTTTAAAACTGTTTCTTTTGGAGTAGGTTCAACATCTATTTCCTCTATTTGATTAAGGAAATCATTCAGTTTCATCATATTGTAAAAAAAGTTAAAAGTACTCATTGTCTATCACCTCCTGTCTATTTTTTAGCTGATGTTTTAGAAGCTTTCTTTAATTCTTCAATCTCTTTTTGTAATTTTTTTATTTCTTTCTTTAAATCATAAATTTCTTTATAAGCTCTATCAAGTTCCCATTTTGTTGCAATATTAGTCTCTTTTAGGACTCTAAAAGTAAATTCATCCATTGATTTTCTAAATCTAACAGTTGCATTTATAACCTCTTTTAACATTGTTCCATATTCTTCACTTTTAAAATAATCTTGAAAGATACTTTCATTGATTTCAACCCATTTTTTAAATGCTTTATCAAAATCTTCAAAAATATTTGTATCTTTTACACTTTCAATAAATTTCTCAAAGCCTTCTTTAGCCTTTTTTGAAATTGCTTCTCTAAATTTTTCAGTTTTTTCTAAATAATCTTTGTAATTTTTAATTAACAATTTATATCCATCAATGTATTCTCTTGTTAACCCCAGAGATGGAGCACTTAAAAACTCATCTTTTAAAAATGGGATTTCTTTGAATTTTGATAAATCATAAAAAGGAGACAATCCCATTAAATTAAAATTATTTAAACCAAAATTTTTAAACACCATTTCTGCATACTGTTCCTGAAATTTTTTAAAAGTCTCCTGAAATGTATTGAAATCAGGAAAATATTTTTGATTTAACATATTTTCTTGAAAATTTTTAAAAAAGTTAACAAAATCCTGATAAGCATTTTGTGGTTGAAAAAAATCTGCAAATGGATTTAAACTTTTTGGTTCTGAATACAAATTCTGCCATCCTTTCCATATTTCATTAAAATTTTGAAACATTTTTTCACCTCCTTATTAAATTCTTAAACCACCATCAACTTCAATGGTTCTTCCTGTAATGTAATCGTTTTCTATAATAAATATAAGTGTCTTTGAAATTTCTTCTTTAGTGCCAAACCTTCCTAAAGGTATTATTGCTTTCAATTTTTCTTTAATTTTTTCAGGTATTGGAGCTGTTAATTCAGTATCAATATAACCAGGAGCTATTGCAGCTACCCTTATCCCATATCGACTCAATTCCTTTGCCCAGGTAACAGTCATTGCTGAAACACCTGCTTTTGTTGCAGTATAATTTGTTTGTCCAATGTTACCTTCTCTTGAAATTGAAGACATTGAAACTATTACACCTTTTTTTTCATATTTAATCATCTGATATGCTGCTTCCCTGGCACAAAGAAAAACACCTGTCAAATTAACAGCTATTACTTTATTCCAATCTTCTATTGGAAATTTCTCAAAATTTTCTCCATTTCTTTTCACTAAAAGATGGTCTTTAACAATACCAGCGTTGTTAACAACAATATCAAACCCATTATGTTTTTTTGCTATTTCTTCAAATATCAATTCAACATCTTTCTCATTTGTAACATCCATTTTGTAACTATCTACCTTATATCCATTTTTATCAAAAAATTCATAGGCATCATTTAAAAAATCTTCATTAATATCACATATTGCTACTTTTGCACCTTGTTTTAATAAATCAAAGGTAAATTGTCTTCCAATTCCTCTTGCTCCTCCTGTGACTACAGCAACTTTTCCATTTATCTCCATTCTTTATCACCTCCTTGACATTTTGAAATAAATTTATTATTGTAAAACATATTTATTGCATTGCAAAATATTTTGCGATGCAATATCATAATAAATAAAAGGAGTCAAGCAAAAAAATGAACAAAAAAGAAATTATTTTAAAAAAATATGAAAATCGTCGTATTTATAATTTAGAAGAAAAAAAGTATGTTAATCTAAATGAAATAAATGAGCTGATTTTGCAGGGCAACAAAGTAAAAATTCTTGATAATAAAACTGGAGAAGATATTACTAACATAATTCTCCTCCAGATTGTTAATAATATTCTTTTAGAAAATTTAAGTCATTTATCTTCTAATTTTCTTCATCAAATAATTGAAATGCAAAACTATATTTTTGGTGAAAATTTTATAAAAGTCTTTGAAAACACTTACAATATGACTATAAACTTATTAAAACTTACAAAATTGCAAACAGAATAAATTACATATAAAGCCCACCATTAATTCCATAAACCTGGCCTGTTATATAACTTGATTTTTCATCTGCTAAAAATGCAACGACTCTTGCTACTTCCTCTGGAGTTCCAAATCTTTTTTGTGGAATTTTGTTCTTTATCATTTCATAAATTTCAGGAGGAATTTTTTTTGTCATTTCTGTTTCAATAAATCCAGGTGCAACTGCATTTACTGTTATATTTTTCTTTGCAAGCTCAAGCGCCAATGATTTTGTTAATCCTATAATTCCAGCCTTTGCAGCTGCATAATTTGCCTGACCAACATTTCCACTTAAAGCAATAATTGAGCTTATATTGATAATTCTTCCCCATCCATTTTCTATCATATAAGGTAAAGCAGCTTTTATGCAGTAAAATGTACCAAATAGATTTACCTGAATTACTCTTAACCATTCTTCAAGAGTCATCTTTAATATAGTCTTATCACTTGTTATACCTGCATTATTAACTAAAATATCTATTTTCCCAAATCTATCAACAACACCATCAACAACACTTCTAACATCATAATAATTATCAATACTTCCTTTAAAAATATCTGCGTCAACTCCATAATTTTTTATTAATTCTTCTTTTACTTTATTAGCCTCTTCTGAATTTCTGTTGTAACCAATAGCTATATTTATCCCATTTTTAGCAAGTTCTTCACAAATTGCTTTTCCAATTCCTCTTGAGCCACCTGTTACTAATGCTACATGTTTTTCAGACATTTCCCCCTCCTCCTTTTTTTGTTATAAATATTAACCATTTTTTAATTGTCAAGATTGAGTCATTAAATAAAAATATAAATTCGTTTTTTTTACTTTTTTTTGAAAAATAGGAGTTAATTTTTTTAAAGGAGTTACACTCATGTAAATATATTTTTTAAAATTTTTACTTCTATATAAAGGCATCCTATATTCTCTTTCTATATTAAATAATAACCTTAACTTCTTATACTTTTCATCAACAACAATTGGCAAATGGCCAAATTTATTTAATTTTTTAACAATAAAAATAGCATCTTTGTGATAATTATACATATATTTTGTTCTATAATAATTAATAAAATGACTTGAAATCAATAATATAAAAATCGCAAGTCCTAATCCAAATTCTTTTATATTTATCGTTAATTTAAAGTAAATAAAAGAAAAAATTCCAATTAGAAAAATAAGAAAGCTTTGAAAATAATAACCTTTGAAAATGAAAAATAGCACTCCAAAAGATGTTACAATAAAAGCAAAAATTGAAAAAATGTTTAAAAATTTTAAATTTATTCTTTTGTTGAAGTCTGAAAAATTTCCACAAATTATTGCAAAAAAAGGAACTGCTGGTAAGAAATATCTTCCTTTTCCACAAGGGAATATAAATAATATTAAAAAAATAACTGAAAATATGATTAATGAACTTAACAGGATTTTATCATTTATTTTCCTCTTTTTAAAACTATAAATAAAAACTAATGACCATGGGAAAAGGGCTAAAAAAGCTCTATAAGGAAATTCGATTGCATCAATAATAATATCTTTAATACCTGATACTGCTCTATCTTTTACTTCAAAAAATAATGAATTTAATAAAGCATTAAAATTACCTTTTAAATAGTATAACCCAATCCATATAATTGGTAATACTAATGAAAGAAAAAAATGAATTGATAATTTTTTTAAAAAATTTTTTTTATTTTTTTCAAATAATAGAAAAATTAAAAAAGATAAATAAAAAAATAAAGGTGAAATTCCCTTAGTTAAAATACTTGCCCCCATAAATAACGATGAAATAAAAATTTTATCTTTAATAATAAAAAAGTATGAAGCAAAAAATAAAAAAGTAAAAAGCATATCAGGCTCTGCTTTAACACCATAAGATATCATTGAAGAGAAAGAAGTTAAACCAATAATACTTGAAATAAGTGCAACATCTATATTTATATCTTTATAAAGAAAAAAAATAAAAAAACTCAACAATATTAATGAAAATAATGATGGGATTCTTGCGTCAATATTAGAAATGTATTTATCTCTTAAACTTGTTATTGCAATAACCCAATTATGAAATGGCGGTTTTTTATAGTATGGTTCCTGACAGATTTTTGGAACAATAAAATTTCTTGTAAATACCATTTCCTGAGCAATGATAGCTCTCCTTGGCTCTTCATGTTTTAAAGGTAATCTATTTTGATAAAATAATAAATTAAAAAAAATAAAAAAATTTATAAAAATCAATTTTATCAAGGTCTTCTTCATAAAAATTTCATAACAAATAAAAAAAATTAATTAAAGTTTTTTTTTTACTATCCGAAAAGTATTGTAGAAAATAAACTGGCATGGAAGCCAGGAATATAAAACCAAGGAGGATTAACATGGCACTTATAGTAAACCACAATTTAATGGCAATGAACACCGCAAGGCATTTAAATGATGCCTATAACAGATTGGCAACTTCCACAGAAAGATTGTCATCTGGTTTAAGAATCAATAAAGCTGCTGATGATGCTGCTGGTTTAGCTGTTAGAGAAATAATGAGATCGGACATTAAAGTCTTGAATCAAGGAATTAGAAATGCACAAGACGCTATTTCATTAATTCAAACTGCTGACGGTGCATTAAGTGTTATTGATGAAAAATTAATTAGAATGAAAGAACTCGCTGAACA
>JALVYZ010000155.1 GCA_027037705.1 bacterium
CACACCCAACTTCTGCAATGGCTGGTTTTGGCTTTGTTTATTCCCTTTATGGAATAGTTTTAATCTTAGAAATTTTGTTCCTATATCGTCCTATTCTTGTTCAATTAATGGAAACTTCTACTGGCATTAAGAAAACAATTTATAAAATTTTAACTCTTGGAGTTTATGACACTTCACAAGAAACTTTAAAATATGAACATAAAGTAACATCATTTTTAGCAGCAATTGGAATTCCCTTAGCATGTACTCTTCATGGTTATGCTGGATTTATATTTGGTGGAGTCAAAGCTGTTCACTGGTGGTTTACCCCATTAATGCCTGTTATATTTTTACTATCTGCTTCAGTTTCAGGAATAGCAGGTATTATACTTTTTTACTTGATAATTGCAAAATATAGAAAAATGGAAATTGATGAAAAATGCATGAAAACATTAGTAAAATTTTTATGGGGATTTGTAATTGCAGATTTAGTTACTGAAATGCTTGATGTTGGAGTGCATGCATATTTAAGAGTGGAAAGCTGGCATATTATTGAAAAATTGCTGAATGAACATTTATTTTTCAGTTTTTGGATACTTCAAGTGTTAATAGGTGGGATTTTTCCATTAATTATACTTGGCTGGTTATCTCTTTCAAAAAAAGTTTCTAAGACCACATTAAATTTCTGGGCAGGATTAATTTCTTTTATTTTATTAATCCAGGTTTATGCAATGAGATGGAATGTTGTTGTTGGAGGACAGATGGTATCAAAAAGTGGAAGAGGATTTGTATTTTATCATCCTCATTTTTTTGAAAAAGAAGGAATCCTTCCAGTGTTAATTTTATTAGCATTACCAGTTGTAACATTATATATTTTAAGCAAAATATTCCCTTTATGGGAAAATGAAAAAATAAAGGAGGTGTAATTTATGAAGCTTACAAGAATTATTTTGATTTCATTGGTATCTTTATTCATTTTAGCAATGTATGGATTTTCTGCAACTAAATATTCAAAAGATGTAAGAAATCCTGCAATTCAGGAAATGAACAAAAAATGTGCTATGTGCCATTTAAAAGAAAATAAGTCTCTTGTATTTCAATGGGAAAATTCTCCTCATGCTGCTGCAAAAGAAGGACCTGTCGGTTGTTATA
>JALVYZ010000156.1 GCA_027037705.1 bacterium
AGAACCAACATCTCCCATGAAAACCTGTGCTGGATAAGAATTAAACCATAGAAATCCAAGACCTGCACCAAACATTGCTCCTAAGAATATTGTTATCTCTCCAACTCCAGGAACATAAGGAACTAAAAGATAGTGTGAAATTTTATAGTTCCCTGCAATGTAAGCAAATATTAAATATGTGCCAACAGTAATAATTGCAGGACCAATTGCAAGTCCATCAAGACCATCAGTTAAATTTACAGCATTAGAAGTTCCAACTATTACAAACATTGCAAATGGAATATAGAAAAGCCCAAGGTCAATTTGCAAATTTTTAAAAAAAGGAAATCTCAATACAGTGTCTATTGATGGCATTAAATATAAGGTAACAGAAATTATTAATGCAATAGCACATTCAAGCAAAAATTTCTGTTTTGCTGTTAATCCAAGATTATGCTTTTTTGCAATTTTTTTAAAATCATCCAAAAATCCTATATATCCATAGGATAAAATTGTGAAAACCATTATCCATAGGTATGGATTTGTTAATTTTACCCATAAAAGTGCTGGAATAACTGTTGCAACAATAATTAAAATTCCACCCATTGTGGGAGTGCCCTGCTTTAACCTGTGTCTTTCAGGACCTTCTTCACGGATATATTGGCCAATATTCAGCTCTCTTAATTTTTTAATAACTTTATCACCAAAAAGAAATGATATTAAAAGGGCTGTAATTATTGCATAAATAGTTCTAAAAGTTATATATTTAAAAACATTAAAAGCAGGAAAAATGTTATGTAATGAATAAAAAATATGATAAAACATCAATCAAGCTCCTCTGCAATTTTCTCCAATTCCATTTTCCTTGATGCTTTAAATAAAATATAATCTCCCTTTGAAATTTGCTTTTTTAAAAAATTTAATGCATCCTCTTTTGAATCAAATAAAAACTTATCCCTGCCGCTATTTATAACTTTAATTGTATTTTTAATCTCATGACCTACTCCAACAACAATATCAATATCTGTGGAATTTATTAATTCTCCAAGTTTTTCATGGATTTCTGTGGAATATTTTCCAAGCTCCAAAATGTCACCTATAACAGCAATTTTTTTTCTCTTTTTTGGAAAAGCTTTAAATGATTCAAGGC
>JALVYZ010000157.1 GCA_027037705.1 bacterium
GCCAGTGGTTACCACTTTCAAGGTAGTCTAAAAGACGCGATTTGAAGGGAAATTTAAGAGTTAATTTTATTTAAATCGATTCATTGAACGAGAGTTTAATCTTCGAATGAAAGGGGAATTTTAATCTACTGAGGAGTTTGCAAGATATGGCTGATAATTATTCTCACATCTAAAGCAAAGCTTCCTCTCCCCGCATAAATTAGTTGTGGGTAGAGGTCAGGTGAGGGGTTACAACTGAATTTTTAAAATTTTTAAGCGAAAAGTCCCTCTACTTGCAAAGCGAGTGGGCGAAAGGAAACTCCGACACCCACTTATCCTTCAGCAGAACAAATTTCGAATGCCTTCCCCAACTCTTGACACAGAAAAGGGTTGGGTTTAGTTTATTACACGTATGAAAAAGGTGATTCTCGGAATATTTATAGCAGGATTTCTTCATGCCGGGAGTATCGTAATAAATGAGGTATCTCTCGGCAACTTAAAATGGGTAGAGCTTTACAACACCACTTCCCAATCCATCAATTTAAATGGGTGGAAAATTAGAAATAGTTCAGGGGAGGATGATCTTAACGGAATTATCAGACCCCATTCATATTTTTTAATTGTTTCTTATCTCTCCGATTTTTATGCTGTTTACCCGGACGTCTCCTGCCCAAAATATGAGCCAGCTGACCACACCATTGGCTCAGGTCTTAGAAGAAGCGCAGACATGCTGCAGCTTATTGACTCGGATGGCAATGTAGTTGACCAGATCAACTGGGGTACACCTGATCCTTCCTGGCCAAATTACACGGTTTCACTCTGGTATCCAGGAATCCTGCTCAACTCCGATATACTTGCGAGAATCCCCAATGGACGTGATCGTAACGCCTCTACAGACTGGCGCGTTCCATCTCACGCTACACCAGGCAGTCCTAATCCGGTAATGTCAGGGCTCGATTCGAGCTCATGGGGTAAAATCAAAGCACTGTTTGGAGCCTCCGGGGGTAAGTTCCTGTAAATGAAAATCCTCTGGATTGACGATGAAATTGAGGGATTTAAGCCCCACCTGAAATTCCTCGAGCGCGAAGGTATCGAGGTAAAAACCATTGATCGTCCTGAAGAGGCACTTCGTACATTGAGGAAGGA
>JALVYZ010000158.1 GCA_027037705.1 bacterium
ATCATTAAATTCACCTTTTTGGGGTGTTCAATTTCATCCAGAAGTAGCTCATACTAAATATGGTAAAGAAATTTTATCAAATTTTGTTTTTAAAATCTGTCAATGTAAACCTGAATGGGATATGGGATCTTTTCTTGAGTATGAAATAAAAAAGATTAGAGAAACTGTTAAAAATGAAAAAGTTATATGTGCTTTAAGTGGTGGAGTTGATTCAAGTGTAGTTGCAATGCTTATTCATAAAGCTATTGGGAATAATTTATATTGCATTTTTGTTGATAACGGTTTGTTAAGAAAAAATGAACCTGAAAAGGTAGTCAAATTATTTAAAGATAAATTTCATTTAAATCTAATTGCAGTTGATGCTAAAAAGTTATTTCTTAATAGATTGAATGGAGTTACTGACCCAGAAGAAAAAAGGAAAATTATAGGCAACACATTTATTGAAGTTTTTGAAAAAGAAGCTAAAAAATTGGGTGATATAAAATTTTTGGCTCAAGGTACTTTATATCCAGATGTTATTGAAAGTGTTTCTTTTAAAGGTCCATCGGCAACAATAAAATCACATCATAATGTTGGTGGTTTACCTGAAAAAATGAACCTGCAATTAATAGAACCGTTAAGGGAACTATTTAAAGATGAAGTAAGAGAATTAGGGAAAAAACTTGGATTGCCAGATGAAATTATACATAGACAACCATTCCCCGGACCTGGACTTGCAGTAAGAATTATTGGTGAAATTACAGAGGAAAGACTTAAGACTTTAAAAGAGGCAGATGATATCATTGTAACTGAAATAAAAGCTGCTAATTTATATAGAAAAATCTGGCAAAGTTTTGGAGTTTTATTACCAATAAAAACTGTTGGAGTTATGGGAGATGAAAGGACTTATGAAAATGTCCTTGCAATAAGGGCAGTGCATAGTGTTGATGGTATGACTGCAGACTGGGTCAAACTTCCTTATGATTTACTTGGTAAAATATCAAATAGAATTATTAATGAAGTAAAAGGGATAAACAGAGTTGTTTACGATATCTCTTCTAAACCACCTTCCACAATAGAATGGGAATAATAATTGAAATTGTAGATTCTTTTTTTAAAAAAAATGGTCTCCTATCTGAGACTATTCCTGATTTTGAGTACAGAGAGTCTCAACATGATATGGCAATTAATATTGCTAAAATGTTTGAAGATGGTGGCACTTACATTATAGAATCTGCTACTGGAACTGGTAAAACATTTGCCTATCTTATTCCAGCAATTATATCTCAACAGAGAGTTATTATCTCAACAAAAACCAAAAATCTTCAAGAACAGCTTTTTTTTAAAGATTTAAGTGAATTAAACAAATTCTTTAAATTTAATCCTAAAGCAATTTTCATTAAAGGCAGAAATAATTATATATGTATAAAAAAATTTTCAAAATTTTTACAAAAAAAAATTTTTTTTGAAAAGGAAATAGAAATAATAAAAGAATGGATAGATTTAACTGAAACAGGAGATTTGTCTGAATTAAATGAAATATATTCAAACAAAACTTTAATTAATCAGATTTCTTCCAATTCAGATACCTGTTTTGGAATAAAATGTGAATTTTTTAAAAGATGCTTCATAAATAAGCTAAGATTAAAAGCTGAAAAATCAGATATAATAATTGTAAATCACCATTTACTATTTTCAGATTTAAAAATTAAAGAAACTGGTTTTGGAAAAGTTCTTCCAGAATATAAATATTTAATATGTGATGAAGCTCATTCTATTGAAAATATTGCAACAGAACATTTTGGAGAATCTTTATCAAAGTATCAATTACTATTTTTTACAATGGAACTTGAGTCTTTTAATGAAAAAATTACATCAAAATTGAAGGAACTTATTAGTGAAATTTTTGATAATGAATTAAAAGGTAATGAAAGAAAAAATCTTAATGAATTTAATATTGAAAAATTAAAAATTTTAGCTGACAATTTAATATTTGAACTAAAAAGAATATCTGAAATTTTGGAAGATGATGCTCTTTTGAATAAGTTAAATGAATTAATCTACGTTATAGATAAAGTTTTTTTTGATGAAAATAAAGAGTATGTAAAATGGGTTGATTATGGATTAAAAAATGTCATTATAAATTGTTCTCCTATACAGATAAGCTCTAAGATTGGGAATATTTTTATTAATTTAAAAGGAGTTCTTTTAACAAGTGCAACTTTATCAATATCAGATAATTTTAACTATATAAAAGCAAGACTTGGGATAGAAAATGTAGCTATAGAAAAAATATATCCATCTCCATTTGATTTCAAAAAGCAGGCTTTATTTTTTATCCCTGAAGATATTCCAGAACCATTTGAAAAAAATTTTATAGACAATATTACATATTACATTATTGAATTAATAAAATTAACAAATGGAAATGCATTAATTCTTTTTACAAGTTTAAAAAATCTTGAAATTATATCGCAAAAAGTTAAAGAAAGCATAAATTTTCCTGTTTTTGTTCAGGGAGAAAGTTCAAATATTGATTTGATTGAAAACTTTAAACAGGAAGAAAATTCTGTATTAATGGGTAGTTACTCTTTCTGGGAAGGTATAGATATTGAAGAAGAGAACTTAAAATTACTTATTATAGATAAATTACCATTTTCCCCTCCTAATGACCCTTTAAAATTAGAAAGAATAAAAATATTAACAGAAGAAGGAAAAAATCCTTTTTTTGAATATCAAATTCCTGAAGCAGTGATGTTTTTAAAACAGGGATTTGGAAGATTAATAAGAAGCTCTAAACATAAAGGAATTTTTGCTATTTTTGATAAAAGAATTTTAACTAAAAATTATGGTAAAATTTTTATAAAAAATCTTCCAGAGATGAGGATTATAAAGTCATTAAATGAATTAAAGAAACATTCTCATATTATTTTATAACTTCTTTTACGATTTTAAAAGCATCTCCTGTTATCAATTTTTCAAATTTTTCTAAAATAATTTTCTTATTTTCTTTATTTATATTTTCAACTTTAATTTTACCGTCCTTTACAAAAACCACAACTGGATCTTGAATATTTTTATTAAATTTATGTTCTAAATTTAAATTTTTAAATTTAACATGTATCATAGGCCCATAAATACTTTTTATAATAATCATTGCATTAGAATCTGCTTTTAATTTTTCATTTAATTTATTTTCTAAAATTTCTTTTTTTTCATTTAATTTGTTTAATTCAAGATTATTAGCCTCATACTCATGATAAAATTTTGCATAATTCTGAATCGTATATATATCTCCTATTTCTAATTCTATGTTAAATTTTTTTTCAATAAATTTAAATTCACCTTTTTTAAATAATTCTTTTAATATATCTTTTTGTTGTTGTTCTTTATCTGGATCAAATTTAAAATATCTATTTAAAATGTTTTCTATTTTATTTTCGAATTGAGAAATTTTTGTTTCTAATAATTTATCTTTTTCCTCCAATTGCTCAATATCTTTTTTCACCTTTTCTATTTGGTTTTTTATTTCTTTTATTAAAACTCTAGTTCCTGGAAGTACTATAGAATCAATAACTAATTCCTGTTTTACTCCACCTTTACAACTATTTACAAATATAAACTTTTCTGAAATAATTTTACTTCCTCTAAATTCATTTAAAACTAAAACTTCTTTGCCCGTAATTTCTGAAGAAAGACAATTATCTATTATAACTATATCTCCAATTGCTTTTGAACTTGAAATTTCTTTTATTCTTATTAAATTCCCTTTAATATACTCACCAAAAAATTTATTAACATAAATTTTCTTTCCTTCAACAATAGCTTTTTTATCAATAGCCCCTTCAATTTCAATTTCATCTCCTTTGACAATAGCACCAATTCCAACATTCCCTTTTATTTTAATCTTTTTTGCTTCAACTTTAAAATCAGCTTTAACACTATCTTCAAAAACATCTGAACTTCCTTGAACAATTACTGTTGAATCTTCTATCTCTTTTCCCTCTATATTTCCTATTTTAAAATCAACAGCCTTTGTTAAAACTTTCTCATCAACAAAATATCCCTTTGAACTATCTTTATATAAAAAGCCTTCTTTTTTCGATTTATATCTAATCTCTTGATCATCTTCTTCTGTTTCAATTGATTTTCTATCATATTTTATTT
>JALVYZ010000159.1 GCA_027037705.1 bacterium
CAATTTTTAACCATTGAGCATTTATTATACTCAATGGTTAATACTGAAGAAGGATATGATATTATTGTAAATTGTGGTGGTAATGTTGAAAATTTATTAAAAAATTTGGAAGATTTTTTTAAAAATTATATAGAAACTTCAAAGTATGGACCAATTGAAACTTCAGCCTTTGAAAGAGTATTAACAAAGGCAATTAATCATGTTAAATCTTCTGGCCTTGATAAGGTTAGAATTGGAGATGTAATAATAGCAATATTTGATGAAAATGAAAGTTTTGCAAAATATTTTTTAGAATTAGAGAACATTTCAAAATATGATGTTATTGAATATGTTGAACATGGCATTTCAAAAATAGAATCTCCTTTCGAAGTTGAGGAAAAAACCAAACCTAAAAGAAAATCTGATTTAGAAAAATATACAACTGAACTTGTTTCTCTTGCAAAACGAGGGAAAATTGACCCTGTAATTGGAAGAGAAAAAGAGTTTCAGAGAATAATACAAGTTTTATGCAGAAGAAAGAAGAATAATCCAATTTTAGTTGGAGAGCCAGGTGTTGGAAAAACAGCAATAGTAGAAGGATTGGCATTAAAAATTGCAAAAGGAGAAGTCCCTCCTTTATTAGCCAATAGTAAAATTTATGCACTTGATATGGGAGGATTAGTTGCTGGGACTAAATATAGAGGCGACTTTGAACAAAGATTAAAAAATATTATTAAGGAATTAAAAAAGGAAAAAAAGGCAATTCTTTTTATAGATGAAATTCATACAGTTGTGGGAGCAGGAGCTACCTCGTCAAGTTCTCTTGATGCTTCAAATATTCTAAAACCACTTTTGGCAAATGGTGAGATTAAGTGTATTGGTGCAACTACTTATGAAGAATATAGAAATGGAATTGAAAAAGATAGAGCATTATCAAGAAGATTCCAAAAAATTGATATACCAGAACCTTCTATTGAAGATACTATTAAAATCTTAAAAGGATTAAGAAGAAAATATGAAATTTATCATAAAGTAAGATTTAGTAAAAATGCTATAAAATCAGCAGCTATCCTATCACATAAATATATTCATGGAAAATTTTTACCAGATAAAGCAATAGATGTGATAGATGAAGCTGGAGCAT
>JALVYZ010000160.1 GCA_027037705.1 bacterium
AATAGAGAAGCTGAAAGAGGAATTAGCAGTAGATGGGAAGGGACAATAAATGGCCAGTCTAACGCTCTGGAACAAGAACGAAGAATACAAATTTTTCAAAAAAACACTGGAAATCGCATCCCCGGAGCAGCTATTCTACATAACTGAAGACGGAAAATATGTAGCTTACTGGCCAAAAGGTTACAGAGGAAAAAAATCTACCCTTCAGAGTAGAAATTCATTTATCGGAAGTTATACTGAAAAATGGGTTAAAGAGCTCCTACAGCCAGTTGCTGAAGAACTCGGAACCTACGTTATGCAGGACGTTGTATGTGAAGAAATCGGTCTCAACAAAACTTCACCAGCAGATGTAGCAATTGTGAAAACACCTGAGAGACTTCAGAAACCTGAAAATATTCTTCTAATAGTTGAAGTTAAGATGTCCATTGTATGGAACTGGGAATACATTCCTGAAACGCACGAAATAAAATGTATCGGGGACTACAAAACACACCAAGGAAATCCAGGTTTACTTCGCTCAGATACAATGCTTAAAGCTATAGGAAAAAGTATAAACATAAGAGTTTCAGGTTTTAAAGCCTCGGGAATACCAATCATAATAATCGGAAATACTCCTATAACAAAAACTTATTACAAAAAGGTGGACTTCTTAAAAAAATCCGGAGTAATTCAAGGGTTTTACTCTGTAAATCCCAAACCGCTTGACACGGAAAACCATAGTAACAATATAAAACGTACCCCTGAAGGAGGTTTTCTGAGGATAGACAATCCGAAAGAACTATACGACAATTTAGTTGTACTGTTAAAGTCCAATATGGAATTTTTCTCCTCTATGATCTCAAAAATTGAATTAGGAAAGATAGTAGAAAAAGCTAATAGAGAAGATAGCTACGAAAAGAAAGCGGAAAAATTCTTAAAATTACTTAGAGGCACAAAATCATGAGTAAGAAAAAGATAAATAAAACTAAAACAAGTAAATTTGGTTCTCCCGGAAGGATAAATCATGATTCTACAGACTTTTATTCTTCACGTTTATATGAAGAGCTCCCCAGGGAAAAAAAAGATATAGTTTATTGCGAAAACAGAATAGATGAAGAAGTCCTGAACTCTATCTTTTGTAAAT
>JALVYZ010000161.1 GCA_027037705.1 bacterium
ATAGAATTAGCAAAAGCTGTTGAATATTCAAGATGGGATGAGATTGATAAATTTTTAATTAAATATAAAATTAATCAAAAAGATTTTAATTCTTCATATGTTAATGCTATTGTTTGGACTCAAGAAATATTAAAAATGCAATAAAAAGGAGATTATTATGAAAAAAATAACAATTTTGTGTATTTTAAGTTTATTGGTTTTTATTGGCAACTTATATTGCGGCTGGTTAGAAAAAGGAAGTCAATATTTAAAAAATATGTCTAATCAAAAAACTACACATCCTTCAAAATCTCAATTATCAACTACAGAAATAATAAATGGCTTGAAAGAAGCACTAAAAGTAGGAACTGAGAATGTTGTTAATAAATTAGGTAAGCAAGATGGATTCTTGAAAGACAAGGCAATACATATTCCACTTCCAGAAAAATTACAAAAAATTAAGAACACCTTAAAAAAAATAGGATTATCTAATCAATTAGATAACTTAGAAGTTAAACTTAATAGGGCTGCTGAATTGGCAACCCCAAAAGCCAAAAAATTATTTTTAGATGCCATTTCAAGCATGTCTATTGAAGATGCAAATAAAATTTATAAAGGACCAGATGACGCTGCTACTCAATATTTTAAAAGTAAAATGAGTGAACCATTAAAGCAGGAAATGAAACCCATTGTTGAAGAAACTTTAAATAAAGTTGCTGCGGTCCAAACATATAAAAATATTATATCTAAGTATAATTCTTTACCTTTTGTTAAACCTATAAATGAGGATTTAA
Source organism: bacterium (assembly GCA_027037705.1). Classification (GTDB taxonomy): domain Bacteria; phylum DYJV01; class DYJV01; order DYJV01; family JALVYZ01; genus JALVYZ01. Next base: position 774 of record JALVYZ010000161.1, read on the forward strand.
CATCATATACGCTTGATAAATCTTTAGATGGAATATTTTACTATCTTGCCAAGGAAGAACTTGCAATAAGAAAAAATCCAGCAAAGAGGACAACAGAACTTTTAAAAAAAGTATTTGGAAGTTTAAGAAAATAAATGCCAGTAGAATATTTTATAACAAAACAACCAATTTTTTATAGAGATAAAAAGAAGGTTTATGGTTATGAGTTACTATTTCGTAACTGGTTAGAAGAATTCTATAATAATGAAGACCCAGATTCAGCGACAGTAGATGTAATAATAAACACATTTATTCAAGAAGGTATTTTAAAAATAGTTGAAAATAAAAAAGCTTTTATTAATTTCAC
>JALVYZ010000162.1 GCA_027037705.1 bacterium
GGAATTACAGGGACAAATGTTTTAGATGCAACTTTTATTTACATATTTTAATAATCAGTTACATTATTTCCATCATATTCAACAAGAGTATCTCTATCGCCATCAATATCAGACTTTGCACAATTCCAGAATAATTCTTGTGATTGTCCAGTACAATTTGAATTATTATAAACTTTAGTATCTTTTCTTACAGGAAAAAATTCATTTGAAGCATAAACTTTGCAATCATAATGAGAGTCTTTAATTGAAATAGAATTTCCACTACTATTTAAAGCAGAATAATATTCGTCTCCACAACCAATCTTTTCATATAGGTGGGAAAAAGTTTCCCAGATTACTATATCATCAGAATTTGAATTATTTGTCTCATATATTCTATCATTATCACTATTTTCCTGAGAAAATACTTTGTCAATTCCTGTTGAATACAAAACAAATGCAACAGAAACATTATTATTGCCATTTTTAATTTGAGGTAAATTGGTTAAAGTTTGAGGTTTTAAAGATGAATCAGCAGGTTCATAAATAAACGAATCTAATAACAAACATATATTTTTTGAACTATTAGAAATATTTGCTAAATCATTATTAACATCATAATGTATTTTAGAGAAAATTCCTCTTACATCTTCATTACTAAGCTTTAAAACTTTAAATGGAATTGTGCCATTATAGGTATTCTGATTGGGAGTGCCATCATCATCAGAATCTGCATAAGGAAGATGATAATATATTTTTGTATAGGCAATTAATGCATCTTTAATAATTTCAATTTTATTTTTTGCTTTTTTTTCTAAACTTAATTTTTTTAATTTTGTTGCAATACCAAAAGAAAAACCAAGGACAACTCCAATTATAACAAGCACAATTGCCATTTCTAAAAGAGTTAATCCCTGGTTTTTTTTATTTTTAAAAAACATCCTTTTTATCTATCAAACCACCAATATAAATCTCTTGCATTATTTGGATCAGATTCACTATCATAATTCCTTCCTGTTGGACTTCCCCATCTAACATTACCTTCTCTACCTATGTTCCCATCCGTGCTTGAATTTACAGAATCTATTTTAGAGTCAAATGAACGAGCAACCCATGCAGGAACTCTTGTAGCTCTTATATAATTATAATTACCATAAGGAGAGATTCCCCCACCAAATATAAAAACTCCATTGAAAATATGTCTTCTGTCATTATCTCCAACTAATTGTTGTGCTTTTAAATCATTCCAGGCATTTGTATCACTATCTATAATTCCATCAGGATTATTTGGATTATCACCTGCATATCTTCCAACCCTATCTAAGTAAGTAAACTGTGCAGATGCAAGATATCTAATTTTTGTAAAAAATTTTTTTTCTTTTGCGCTTTTAATTAATTCCTGACCTTTTAAAACAGCTCCCATTAAAATCCCAATAATCACGAGGACAACAGCCATTTCAACTAATGTAAAACCTTTTTGGTTTTTCATCTTTTACTCCTGAAAACTTTAATCTAAAATATATGCACAATTTACAGCATTTGTTGTCTGTGGATCTGGCCAATCATCCCCACTAGCATTATATTGTTGGAAATTACCTGAATTTGCATCCATTTTTCCATCGACTATTGTATCTATTGCAATTGCAATATCAGTAGGCACATTCGTCAAATATAAAACATTATGAGGTTTCCCATTTACTGTTAATCTTCTGAGATAAATATAAACAGTTCCATTATAATATTTTCCAGCCATGTTTTCTGCATAGCAATTATTTGTATTTGTTTCTGGAGGAGTTAAACCCACTTGAGGGAGATCAGTGCTGCAAAGTTGCCCCATTCTTCCTGTATTAGTTGCATCTGGGTATCCATCACCATTGATATCTCCTAAAACTTTTCCTGTCCTATCCTGATACTGTAAATATGCAATTTCCCAGCCTTTAATAAATTGATTATAATATTTTTTGATTCTTGCACTTCTCATTAAATCTTGTCCTTTTAAAATAGCTGCAAGTAAAAGTCCTATTATAACAAGGACTATTGCAAGTTCTACAAGAGTAAAACCTTTCTTGTTTTTCAGTGTTTTTCTGTTCATTTTTGCCTCCTATAACAATTTTTCTTTTAATTTAGCAATTTATAGACCATTTTATATATTTTTTTAAAACATTTGTCAAATATTTTATATCTTAAAATTTTAAATCTCTTGAAATTTTAAAAAATTTTTTATATTAAATAAAAATTATGGATAATAATTTTCACAAAGAAAAACCTAAAAAAAGATTAGGCGAAATTTTATTAGAAAAAGGTTTAATTACAGAAGAACAGTTAAAGATAGCCCTCCAAATTCAAAAATCCACTAAAAGGCTTCTTGGAGATATTTTAATTTTTTTAGGATTTATAGATCAAGGGCAGCTGTCATCTGTTTTAAGTTCAGAATTTGGGGTTCAATATTTTGACTCATTAAGTAATGTTGTCCCAGATAATGATGCATTACAGCTTGTCCCTATAGATTTTGCAAAAAGATTTAAAGTTGTTCCTTTATACATTGAAAATGATAAATTAACTGTCATAGTTGAAGATCCATTTAATATAACTGTTATTGATGAGCTAAAAAAATTAACAAATAAAACTATAATTACAGCAGTTGCTCCTTTGCAAGAAATTGAACAGGCAATAGATAGCTGGTATACTGAAAAACTTGATTTTGATTCTTTAGTAGAAGAAGCAATGAGTGCTTTAAGTGGAAGTACAGTTGAGATTGAAGAACCTCCTATTATTAAACTTGTTAATTATATTATTTCAACAGCTATAAAGAATAGAGCAACAGATATTCATATTGAACCAGAAAAAAATGCAGTTGTTATTAGATATAGGGTAGATGGGATATTGCATGTTATTGACTTTCTACCTAAAGTTCTGGGAAAAGTTATAACTACAAGAATTAAAATCATATCTGGAATAGATATTTCTGAGTCAAGACTTCCCCAGGATGGCAGATCTTCATTTATATTTGCTGGAAGAGCTATAGACTTAAGAGTTTCTACCTACCCTATTGATTATGGAGAGAACATTGTTTTAAGAATTTTAGATAAATCTAAATTATTGTCTAAAATTGAAGCAATAGGTTTTTCTGATGAACAACTTAAAATTTTCAAAAAACTTTTAAATAAAAAATATGGAATAATTCTTGTAACAGGACCAACTGGTTCTGGGAAAACAACAACATTATACGCAGCTTTATTAGATATTAATTCTACAATGTTAAATATTATGACTATTGAAGATCCAATTGAATATGAACTTCCTTTTATTAGACAATCTCAGGTTAATGAAAAAGCTGGATTCACCTTTTCTAAAGGATTAAGATCAATTTTAAGACAAGACCCTGACATAATAATGGTAGGTGAGATTAGAGATGAAGAAACATTAACAATTGCCACACACGCTGCCTTGACAGGTCATCTTGTCCTATCAACTCTTCATACCAATACAGCTTTAGCTACAATTCCAAGATTAAGATATATGGGAGTTAGTCCCAATATATTAGCATCATCATTAGCCGGAGTTGTTGCTCAAAGACTTATAAGGCTTATTTGTCCATATTGCAAAGAAGAATATATTGCTTCTAATGATGAAAAAGAAATTATAAAAGAATATTTACCTGATTTCCCTTTGGATAATGAAATAACATTAGCTAAAGGGAAAGGTTGTGAAAAATGTAAATATACAGGTTTTTTAGGAAGAACTATTATAAGTGAAATATTTGAAGTTGATAGAGATGTTGCAAAAGCTATTGAAAAAAATTTAGAAGATAATGAAATAAACGATATAATAAATGAAAAAGGTTTTATATCAATGTCACAAGATGGAATTTTAAAAGCATTAAATAAAATCACACCTTTAGAAGAAGTATTAAGAGTTATTTAATATGCCTTATTACATTTATAAAGCAATTAATAAACAGGGAAATATTATTAAAGGGAAAGCAGCTTTTAATGATGAACAACATCTTTTTGAATGGTTAAGAAATCAGGGATTAACTGTTGTTAACTTTAAAAAATCTTTAATAGATCAGATTTTTAGACCAAAAATAAAAGAACAGGAATTAATAGAATTTTCAAGACAGATTCATTATATAGTAAAATCAGGTATTCCC
>JALVYZ010000163.1 GCA_027037705.1 bacterium
AGTGAACTTGCCTCAACAACAGGTAAACTTCCAGGCTTTTTGTAATACTCTATTCTTGCTGTTGCAATATCAAATTTTAATCCGTCTTTAAAAAAGATAACTGCTGTTTTAAATTTCTCATAAGTTTTTATCTTTTCAACTATTTCAAGCTTTTGTTTAACCTTTTTAGCAAATACAACTCCGTCACCTTCAACAACTAAATCAACATCAAAATTTTGCTTTCTTAAAAAAAGATCCCTAACTATTCCTCCAACTAAATAAATATTATAACCTAATTCTTGGGCTATTTCGCCTAATATCTCTAATTTATCTACAATTTCAGAAGGCAATTCATTTTTTATTAAATTTTTTAGATCTTTTTCAAAAACTTTTGTTTTTATCTCCTCAATTGTTGTTGGCCTTTCTAATTTTTCAGAATCTATTTGATATATTGTTTTTAAAATATCTGTCCTTGTAATTACACCAACTAATTCTCCGTTTTTAACCACAGGCAGCAATCTTTGATTTTCTTTTAAAATTATATCTTTAACCTTTTCAAAACTATCTTCTGGTTCAACAGTATAAAATTCTTTTATCATTAAATCTTTCACTTTTACATTTAATCTATGATATAAAGCTTTAGCAACAATTAATCTTGTTATTAAACCAGTTAATTTTCCATTATCATTTAAAACAGGAAGCACATTAATATTGTATCTATTTAATATTAATTCAGCTTCAACAATAGGTTGATTTTCAGTAATATATTTTACAGGCCAGGTCATAATATCTTTTGCAAGGAGTTTCTGTCCATCAAGTGATTGAAAATAATCTACAACTTCATTATAAACTTGAATTAATGTTTTATTCTTAACAACAGCACTTGCAGCAGAAGAGTGCCCTCCACCCCCAAATTGTTCTGCAAATTTTTTTACATCAATTTCAGGAATTGAACTTCTTGCTATTATATTTATTTTATTTCCCAATCTTAAAAGAGCTATAACTACTGGAATATTCTTCATATCTTTAAATCTATTCACTGCAATTGAAATTTCTGGAATATAATCATCATAACTTGCTGAAACAATTGTAACTATATTGTTTTTAACTCTAATCGATTGCTCTGAATCAATAAACTG
>JALVYZ010000164.1 GCA_027037705.1 bacterium
AAAGTTGCATTTGACATGAATGAAGTTGAAAAAATTTACAATGAACTTGGAGGAGGAAAAGTTGTTGTAAAAGCACAAATTCATGCAGGTGGAAGAGGAAAAGCTGGTGGTGTAAAAGTAGTAAATTCTCTTGAAGAATGCATTGAAGCTGCAAAATCAATTTTAGGGAAAAAACTTGTTACTTATCAAACAGGCCCAGAAGGGAAAATTGTAAAAAAAATATTAATTGAAAAAGCAAGCAATATTAAAAAAGAACTTTATCTTGGAATGGTTGTTGATAGAGCAAAAAATTCAATAGTTATTATGGGAAGTACAGAAGGTGGAGTAGAAATTGAAAAAGTAGCAGCTGAAACACCAGAGAAAATATTTAAAGAATATATCGAACCTTGCGTTGGCCTTATGCCTTTTCAAATTAGAAGATTATCATATAAACTTGGATTTGACAAAAATCAGACAAAACAATTTACAAAATTTTTAACAGGTCTATATAATTTATTTGTTGAGAAAGATTGTTCATTAGTCGAAATAAATCCTTTAATTATCACAGAGGAAGGAGATATTTTAGCTCTTGATGCAAAAATAAATTTTGATGATAATGGACTGTTTAGACATCCTGATATAGTAGAATTAAGAGACTTAGATGAAGAAGAACCCACAGAAGTAGAAGCAAGTAAATATAACTTAAGTTATATTAAATTAGATGGAAATGTTGGATGTATGGTAAATGGAGCAGGACTTGCAATGGCAACTATGGATATAATCAAATATGCTGGAGCTGAACCTGCAAACTTTCTTGATGTTGGTGGAGGAGCAAATGTTGAAGCTGTTGCAAATGCATTCAGAATTATTTTAAGTGATAAAAATGTCAAATCAGTTTTAGTGAATATTTTTGGTGGAATTGTTAGATGTGACAGAATTGCCAGTGGGATCTTAGAAGCATCCAAAATGGTTGATATAAATGTACCTGTTGTAATAAGACTTCAAGGGACAAATGCTGATATTGCAAGAAAAATGATTGATGAATCTGGATTAAACTTTTATACAGCAGAAGGATTAAAAGAAGCTGCAGAAAAAGCAGTAGAATTGGCAAAAAATAGGTAGAAGGTAGAAGGTTGAAGGTAGAAGAAAATCCAAAATTTAAGATTATCGGTCTATAGCTTTTACGCATTTTCGCATATACGCATTAACGCATATACAATAAAAATTAGGAGGAAAAAATGAGTATATTAGTAGATAAAAATACAAAAGTTGTTGTTCAGGGCATCACTGGTCAGGAAGGGTCATTTCATGCAAGAGCATGTTTAGAATATGGAACTAAAATTGTAGCAGGTGTTACTCCTGGCAAAGGTGGACAAAAATTTGATGATAAAATCCCAATTTTTAACACAGTTGAAGATGCAGTTAAAGAGACAGGAGCAAACACTTCTTTAATATTTGTGCCACCACCATTTGCAGCTGATGCAATTATGGAAGCAGCAGATAGTGGTGTTAAACTCATTGTTTGTATTACAGAAGGAATTCCAGTTGTTGATATGATTAAAGCTAAAAAATATGTTGATATAAAAGGTGTTAGATTAATTGGACCAAATTGTCCTGGAGTTATTTCTCCTGGAAAAGCTAAAGTTGGTATAATGCCAGGCTATATTCACAAAGAAGGAACTATCGGGGTAATTTCAAGAAGTGGGACCTTAACATACGAAGCTGTTAGTCAAATTTGTGAAGTTGGATATGGACAATCAACATGCGTTGGAATAGGTGGAGATCCAATAATTGGCTCAACTTTTGTTGATATTTTGAAACTTTTTAAAGATGATTCACAAACAGAAGCAGTTGTAATGATAGGTGAAATTGGAGGAACTGCTGAAGAGGAAGCAGCAGAATTTATTAAAAATGAATTTAATAAGCCAGTGGTTGCTTTTATTGCTGGGCAAACTGCTCCTCCAGGCAAAAGAATGGGACATGCAGGTGCAATAATTGCAGGAGGAAAAGGAACAGCAGCAGAAAAAATTAAAGCCCTCGAAGATGCTGGTGTAAAAGTTGCAAAATCACCTGCAGAAATAGGGAAAACATTATACGAAACATTAAATAAATAGTAAATTTTACTTGACATTTAGATTAAATTATAATAACAGCAATCTTCCAGATTACTAAAGGGAGAGTTGTGATGAAAACATTTATGGCAAAAAAAGGTGAAATAGAAAGAAAATGGTATGTTGTTGATGCATCTGATAAAATAGTTGGTAGACTTGCAACAAAAATAGCTACAATATTGAGAGGAAAACATAAACCTGTGTATACTCCTCATGTTGATACAGGAGATTTTGTTGTAGTAGTTAATGCTGAAAAAATTAAATTTACAGGTAACAAATTAGATCAAAAAATGTATTATAGGCATACTGGTTATATTGGTGGATTAAAAGAAAGAACCGCAAAAGAAATGTTAGAAAAAAATCCTGAAGAGATTATTAGACATGCTGTTAAAGGTATGCTACCAAAAGGAAGATTAGGAAGAAAATTGTTAAAAAAATTAAAAATTTATAGAGGTTCCAATCATCCTCATGAAGCTCAACAACCAGAAAAATTAGAAATCTAAGAGGAGATATAAATGGCTAAAAGATTTTATGGAACAGGAAGAAGAAAAACATCTGTTGCAAGAGTTTGGTTAATCTCTCCAGGTAAAGGAGAAATTAATGTTAATGGAAAAGATATAAATGAATATTTCCAGAGAGAAACATTAAAAATGGTAATCAGGCAGCCACTTGAATTAACTGATCTTTTAAATGAATTTGATATAAAAATTAATGTTAAAGGTGGCGGTCCATCTGGACAGGCTGGTGCTATTAGACATGGCATTTCAAGAGCATTATTACAATTTAACGCAGATTTAAGACCAGTTCTAAAAAAAGCTGGATTTCTTACAAGAGATCCAAGAATGGTTGAAAGAAAGAAATATGGTCTTAAAAAGGCAAGAAAAAGACCTCAATTCTCAAAAAGATAATGAAAATAAATGCTGCTATTATTGGTGGAAGTGGATATACTGGTTTAGAATTAATAAGGATTTTATCAAATCACAGATATGTAAATTTAAAATATATAACTTCCAGGCAGTATGAAAATTTTCAAGTAAAAGATATATTTCAAAACCTTTCAAAATATGATGAACTAAAATTTATTTCCCCTGATATTGATAAAATATCAGGGGAATGTGATATTATTTTCACTGCCCTACCCCATAAAGCTTCAATGGAAATAGTCAAAGAATTTTATGATAGAGGGAAAAAAGTAATTGATTTAAGCGCTGATTTTAGATTTTCAGATGCAAACTTATATGAAAAATATTATGATAAGCATAAATTTAAAAATCTTAATGAAATCGCTATCTATGGGCTTCCTGAAGTAAATAGAGAAAAAATTAAAAATGCCCAAATTATTGGTAATCCTGGATGTTATCCAACAAGTATTATTCTTGGCCTCTATCCATTATTAAAAAATAAAATAAAAATTTCAAATAAAATTATTGCTGATTCAAAATCTGGAGTTTCAGGTGCAGGAAGAAATCCCTCATTAAAAACTATCTTTACAGAAGTGAATGAAAATTTTTCAGCATACAATATTGGCAAACACAGACATCAACCTGAAATTGAGGAGCAATGTTCTGAGATTTATGGAAATAATTTAAATATTACTTTTACACCACATTTATTACCAATTAATAGAGGAATACTTTCAACAATTTATGTTGATATATTAGAACCTAATGTAGGATTTGAAAATCTATACCATATTTATAAAGAAGCATATAAAGATGAACCTTTTATTCTTTTATTTGAAAAAGGTAAATATCCTTCAATTAACACAGTAAGAGAAACAAACTACTGTGCAATAGGACTTCATTACAACAAAGAGATTTCGCAATTAATTATAGTATCTGTGATTGATAATCTTGTAAAAGGCGCTTCTGGACAAGCAGTTCAAAATATGAATATAATGTTTGGGTTTGTTGAAGCAGAAGGGTTAAATTTCATATCTCCGTTTGTTTAAGCAAAATATTTATTCAATTTTTCTATAACCTCTTTTTTGTTAAATGGTTTATTTATTATATCAAGAATAATATTTTTTCTTTTAAAC
>JALVYZ010000165.1 GCA_027037705.1 bacterium
GGTTCTCCCTGCAAGAGTAAAGGATAGTATTAAAAAGAAATGGTCAGAACTTTTAAAAAAGGTTGTAAATGATCCTGAATTTAAAGAGCATTGTAAAAAAAGTTTTATATTTATTAATTATATGCCAAGTAATGAATTCAGAGATTATCTTGAGAACTTACAGAAGAGTGTTCAGAAAGTTTATGACAAGAATCCTTGGTAATGAAGGCATACAAACTCATTGAAATTCCAATATATGTTTTTTTTATTATTTTAGCCGTGCTTCTTTATAGAAGTACGGCTACCTTCCCAGAAACATCTCAAAATACTACAGCAATTTACATAAAAATTCTTGCAATTTCTTTGGGTATTTTAGGATTTGTTCAGGTAATTATTACTTTTTTTCATGAAAATTTAAGTTTAAAGAATCTTATAAAATCACCAAAAAAATTTTTAACATTAGTGATTTTGCTTGTTCTTTACGTGTGGATGATTAATGTGTTGGGTTTCAATGTTTCAAGTGTTTTATTTATGGTAATTACTATGTATGTAATGGGGTACAGAAAACATATAAAGGCAATATTAATTTCAATTCTTATTACTTTTTCAGTATATCTTCTTTTTTATAAAATTTTTGAAATTCCGCTTCCAAAAGGATTACTTTTTTAGGAGTAATTTATGCTTTTAAAAGCACTTCTTGCTATATTGACCTACAAAAACTTGCTTGCAATTGCTATTGGTTCAATATCTGGGATTATGATTGGTGCCATTCCTGGATTGACTGCTACAATGGCAGTAGCACTATTAATTCCTATTACCTTCTCTCTTCATCCATTGACAGGACTTGCTTTAATGGGGGGAGTTTATTGTGGAGCAATGTATGGTGGATCTATTGTTGCAATTCTTTTATCAACTCCTGGCACACCTGCTGCAGCTGCCACAGCAATAGAAGGTTATCCTTTAACAAAAAAGGGAAAAGGCGGTTTGGCTCTTAAAGTTTCTGTTATTGCAAGTTTTATTGGGGGAACTTTTTCAATAGTCGTTTTACTTCTTTTATCTCCACTTCTTGCAAATTTTGCGCTGAAATTTGGACCTCCAGAGTATTTTCTCCTTGCATTAATGGGTTTAACAGGTGTT
>JALVYZ010000166.1 GCA_027037705.1 bacterium
AAGATTCTAATGTTGATTTTGGTTACAACAGAAAATCAGAAGCTGAAAGAGATGTTGATGAAATAGAATTTGGATTTTCATACTTTTTAAATTCAATGTGGTCATTTAAAGGAAAGATAAGTTACAAACAGATAGATAGAGATAATCCATTACAGGTTTTTGAAAATCCAACATTTAATGCAACAACTGGCAATCTTGGTAAAGTCCAGCTTGATGAATACGATTATGGAGATACAGATATTACAGAAGTTAATTTCTCAACTTATTTCTATCCTTTTTCAAGATTGCATGGAATGTTCAGTTTTAAATATACAAATATTGATGACCCATTTAAAAATCCACATGCAAAAGGAGAAAAGGATAAATTATTAAATTCAGTTTTAACTCCAATAATTGTTGGACCAAAAATTGATGTAACAAAAGGGGTTCCTGATATTTTACAGGGTTATCTAATTTTTGGAAAAGCTGCAGGAGATAAACCAGTTACCTATAATGTTGTAAAACTAACTTCCCCATTTACTGTAGCTGGTAAAACTTTTCCAGCAGGATTTTTAATTGAAACAGCAGATGGAACTATTCCAGTTGCAGTGGAAGGGATGGCTACAGGTTCTACTTATTCTGAATTTTTCAGACCTTTTAATAGAATTGAAGATGGAACAGCTCTACCAGATGATGCTTATACATTTAAATTTAATTTTGACTGGAATTTAACTGATAAATTTAGTGTATCTCCAAATGTTATTTATACAAATGAGGATAGCGATAGTACTGCTTGGGAAAGAAAAACATGGAATGCCGGAATTAATCTTTCACTTATGGTGAATGAAAAATTTAATGCATACTTAAGCTATAACTATATCAACCAAAAGACCACAACAGAAGTTTACTACTCGTTCTTTAACGGTTGAGCTGGAACAGCTTTTACACCCCAGGTTGGGTGTGGAAAAGATGATATTGATGATACTTTAACAAATCATAATATCACAGTTGGATTTAATGTGAATCCAACAAAAAGATTAAATCTATTCGCTAATTTCACATACACAAAATCTGAACAGGAATTTGATAATATTGATATTCCAAACAAAATTAAAGAATTACAAAAAATGGGAGGAGCTGCTGGACCAAATTGGGCGGCACAAAATTTTGCATGGGGAGCTGTAAATCCTGATTTTTCAAATATTGATGATTGGACAGATTTAGAGATGGATCAAATTCAATTAAGTATCGGAGGTTCATACAATATTACAGATAGGATAAGCTTACTAACAACATTTACTTACGAAGACTATAATGATAAAGAATATTACATTGAAGATGACGATGGCTCATATTTTGCGGTAAATGCAGCAATTGAATATAAATTTTAAATTTAGGCATCTTTTTGAGTGGGGGATTCATTATCCCTCACTCCCCTCTTTTGTTTATTTTTATAAAATTTCAGTTCATAAACTTTAGAAACTCATTTATATTATCATAAATTTCATTTATTAATCTTTCTAATGCCTCTTTACTTGTCCAGGCAATATGTGGTGTGAGTAATGTCTTATCATTAAATTTTAAAATTGGATTATCTTTATCTAATGGCTCTTTTTCATACACATCAAGCCCAACAAAGATATTTTTTTCATTTAAAATTTTTACCAAATCTTTTTCATTTATAATCCCTCCTCTTCCGACATTTATTAAAATTGAACCTTCTTGGATTAATTTTAACTTATCGTAATTTAAGAGATTCTTTGTATTGTCATTTAATGGAGCATGAATAGAAATTATCTTAGAGGTTTTTAACAACTCATCCAATTCTAATCTTTTAAAATTGTTATTAAAATTTTTTCCAGAAGTTGAATAATATACAACTTCTGCACCAAAACTTTCTGCTAATAATGCCACCCTTTTCCCAATATTTCCAAGACCAATTATTCCCCATCTTATACCTTTAATTTCAAACCAATCTTGAATATGAGTGAAAATTTTTCCATTTGGATATTTAGTTCTTGTATAATTATCAAAATATTTAATTTTACATATTAATCCTAATACAAGAGCAAATGTTAATTGTGCAACTGATTCTGTTGAGTAACCCACCACATTTTTTACAATTATCCCTTTTGATTCTGCATATTTAATATCAACATTATTTGTCCCAGTTGCTGCAACCTGAATAAATTTTAACTTTTTAGCATTATCAATGACATTTCTATCAATAATAACTTTGTTCGTAATAACAATATCAGCATCTTTTATTCTTTCGATAATTTCTTTATATTCAGTATTGTCATAAATTATAATTTCTCCAAATTTTTTAAATTTTTCCCATCTAACATCTCCCAATGTTAATCCATCTAATACAACAATTTTCATTAATCACCCTTATATAAAATTAATTTTAAAAGCCTAAATTCTCTCCGATTATTAATACTTCAATATCACTTAATTTAGGCTTTTTATCCATTATTACTGTAACTCTACATATTCTTCCTGTACTTTTACAATCAACACATACTCCAGTTTCAGCACATGGAGTTTTTGCATTTAATCTCTTTGCATTCATTGGAGCAGCAATCTCTTTTATTCTATTTAATGCAGAATGGACATCCTTTGTTACTTTATTAATACCACATATAATTAATACCTTTTTTGGACCAAATATCATTGCACTAACTCTATTCCCAACTCCATCAATATTTACTATTTTCCCATCTTTTGTGATTGCATTTGTAGAAGTTATAAATAAATCACATGTTAGTTGCTTTTTTCTAATTTCAAGCTTTTTTTCCATTGAAAATTCAGGTCTGTTATGATTTAAAATTTCTTTTCCCATATTTTCTGCTAATTTATCAATCATTAAGTCTTGTAATACAGTCATTGAGCCACCAAAACCTATAGAATGATAATTTTTTAATAGCTTTTTTATATAATCAATTGCCTCTTCCCTATTTTTGAAATATTTTGCACAAAATTCATTTTTTTCAAGATTTTCAACAACTTTTTTACCAATTTTTTCATTGTACCATTCTTTTACTATTTGCATATCAATTCTCCTTCTCTTTTTGCAAAATATGTTTTATAATAACTTTAGCCACCTCTTTATCAATTCCTAAATCTTCTCTATACTTATCTAACTTTTTTATATCATCCTTAGATAGTTTACCATCATCATGGACTAAATGCTCTACTTCCATTTCAAACTTTTCTCTTCTTAGTCTTAATTGTTCTGTAAAACCAGAAGCAATAATACCTGCAGGCAAAGACACAAGTCCAACCCCTGCAATTGTAATAAATGTGGCAAATATTTTACCTTGTGGTGTTATAGGAGTTACATCACCATAACCAACGGTAGTCAATGTTACAATAGCCCACCACATTGCTCTTGGGACAGAACCAAAGGTCTCAGGCTGAACATTATGTTCAAAAATATATATACCAACAGATGCAAAAATAACTATTATAAACATAATTGCAATTGCTACCATTAATGATTCAGCTTCTTCTTTTAAAACATCACCAAGTAATTTAAAGCCATGAAAATATCTCACTAATTTTAATAGTCTAAATAGTTGCAATAAAAGTAATATATTGTTGCTAAAAATATTAAAAAACCCAATAAAAAACGGCAAAAATGAAAATAAATCAATAATTCCTAAAAAAGATAAAATGTATCTAATTTTTGATTTTGCTTTAAAAACTCTAAAAATATATTCAAAAAGAAATATGAAACTAACAATTATCTCTTCAACTCTAAATATTTTACCAAATTTTTCTTTAATAAAAGGTTCCGTGCTTAAAACAAGTAAAATAGAACTAATGCATATAATTGGAATAAAAATTAATTTTTCTAAATTTTTCTCTTTATTCATTTATGTTTCCTCTGTATAATATAAAACAGCTTTAATATCATCTTCTTCTTCAAGTTGTCCACCAAGAGCAGAAGCCATAATACCAAAAGTCGCCATTATTTTTGAATAATGAATAATCGGTAATTTACCAGAAAGATTTGCCCAACCAAGCAATACTTTTTGAGGTAAAATGTATATTATAAAAGTAGAAATTATGAATAAACTTAGCCAGAATGAAATAATTCCAATTAAAATAGTTCCAATTATTACAAGTTGGGATCTTACAGCTTGTTCTTTTAACTTATCAGTTTTAGCAACTTTTTGTAAATTTTGCCCCAAGTATAAAGACAATGTTGAAAGAGTAATTACAAAAAATATAGAAAAATTTATCCATGATTCAGATAAATGTGCACCTATTTCCCAGGCCTCAGCACTTAAAAATAAAAATATTATAGAAATAATTGTTATAACAGTAAATTTTCCCAGCCTTCCCATTAACAACCAAGATTTATTAACTAATATTTCTATTAAAATTTGAAACCCTTCATTTAAAAGTAATTTAATATAAAATAAAAATTTATTAATCTTTTTGCCATTAATTTCTTCTAATCTTGGATCAGCAATATTTTTTAAATATTGAATAATTTCTTCCTTTTCTTCATCTGTCCATTCTAAAATAATTTCATCTTTCCAGAAAGATAAAGGTTTCATAACTGAATTTTCTCTATGTTGTAACCCCCATAAATGTCCAAGACAATGCATTACTATTCCAATTATTGCATCCATATTATCCTGAAATCTTGATATACTTATAACAGCAACTTCTAACATATTGGAAGGCACTGCATTTACAGTGTCATTAAATCTATTCTTCAGTGGTTTTTCAGTAAAAAGTAATATATAATCAAAATCATACTCTAATTTTATTGATGAACTTAATTCAAGAAGGTCTATTGGATCTGCAGGAATTGATAATGGTAAATGTTTTCTTTTTATAATATTAAAGACCCAGTTAAATTGAGGAAATAGGTCATAAAATTTTTGATAAATAGTTTTTGAAATTTCAATAATTTTTCTTTCTAAATCTTTTTCCTCAGCATCAAACAATAAACCAATTGAAATTAAATTATTTTTATCCATTAAAAAAGCCAATCCCTTTAAAAAATTCATTTTTAGAATTTAAAATATCTTCTTTCATTTTTAACACATAATCAGGTCTTCTACCGCCTTTCCAACGAGGCATACCACCTAACCATACATAATTTAATAATTCAAAAAATGATTCTTTAGTAAATTCATACTCAGCAATATGAGTATAACCAGAACTATTTAATAGAATTATTTTTATATCTTCTTTTACTCCAAAATTTTTAATTAAATTCTCAACTACTTCTCTATTTTTAAATCCTTCTGGATCCTGTTTAAAATTTTTTAGATCATCTGGAAACGGAAATATTTTATAAACTTCACCGATAAAGCCACTATATCTAATTTTATGAATGGCTCCCATTAAATCTCCAATCTTTTCATAGGGAATAAAATATCCATTAATAACAAAATTAAAACTTTGAACATTATCAATTTTTGCAAGTTTACTAATACAGTTACAGAAGTCAGAAGCAAAAAAGAAATGTTGTTCCAGTAAAAGTAAGTCTATTTTAATATTAAAAAAACCAAAAGCTATATTTCCAAAATTTACAGATTCAAAAGATAATGGCATATTAATTTAATTATTATAAAATTTAAACTAAATCAACATTAGTTAATTTTTTTACTTTTTCATGGGAAATTTTAACCATGTAGCTTATTTATATTTAAATTGGGTTATAATCACCATCCTTCTTTCCCAATCAATGGTACAAAAGCACAGAAAAATAACTCTTCTGTATCATAAAAATTTTCTTTTCTTGTAATTCTTAATAATGATTGAGTAAATTTACTTCCAACTGGTATAACTAATACTCCTCCATCTTTACTTAACTGTTTTTTTAAACTTTCTGGGACCTTAGGTGCTCCTGCAGTTACTATTATTCCATCATAAGGGGCATTTTCTTCCCATCCGAGACTTCCATCACCTGTTTTAAAAAAAACATTTTTATATCCTAATTTCTCTAAATTCCTTTTTGCCATTTCTGTTAATTCTGGAACTCTTTCAATTGTATAAACTTCTTTACAAATCTCAGCTAAAATTGCTGTTTGATACCCACAACCTGTCCCTATTTCAAGAATTTTTTTATTTTTATTAGGCTTTAATAATTCAGTCATAACGGCAACCATATATGGTTGAGATATAGTCTGACCATACCCTATAGGTAGAGGTCTATCTTCATATGCTTCATCAATTCTATCTGAAGGGACAAATAGATGACGAGGAATTTTCCTCATGGCATTAAGGACTTTTTCATCCTTAATACCACGAGGAATTAATTGAGTTTCTATCATTAAGTTTCTTAATTTTTCAAATTGATCTTTCATATTTTAAGCAGCTTTTTCAATTACTTTGAATGTTATTTCTCCATTTTCAACATCTACTACTACTTCACTACCTGGTTTAACCTTCCCAGCAACAATTTCCCTTGCAAGTGGAGTTTCAACAAGTCTTTGCAATGTTCTTTTTAAAGGTCTTGCACCAAAGTGTGGATCAAAACCAACATTCACAATATAATCTTTCGCTTTGTCTGTTAATGTAATTGTAATTTCTTGTTCTGCCAATCTTTTATTCAAGTATTCTAACTGTATATCTATAATTTGTTTTACATGCTCTTTTGTTAATCCGTGGAATACCACTATTTCATCAACTCTATTGAGAAACTCTGGCTTAAAGTAACTTCTCAAAAGATTGAAAACCTGCTCCTTCATTTTTTCGTAATCATCAGTTGGTTGGTAATTAAGTATTATATCACTTCCAATATTTGAAGTCATAATTATTACTGTATTTTTAAAATCAACAGTTCTTCCTTGAGAATCAGTTAATCTACCATCATCGAGTATCTGTAGTAAAATGTTAAATACATCTGGATGAGCTTTCTCAATCTCATCCAAAAGAATCACACTATATGGCCTTCTTCTAACAGCTTCTGTTAATTGTCCACCTTCTTCATATCCCACATATCCAGGAGGAGCACCAATTAATTTTGCAACTGTATGTCTTTCCATATATTCACTCATATCAAGTCTAATCATATTATTTTCATCATCAAATAACGCTTCTGCTAATGCCTTTGCAAGTTCAGTTTTACCAACTCCAGTTGGTCCGAGGAAGATAAAACTACCAATTGGTCTATTTGGATCTTTTAATCCTGCTCTTGCTCTTATAATAGCATCACAGACTGCTTTAACAGCTTCATCTTGTCCAACAACTCGTCTATGTATATACTTTTCAAGATTCATTAATTTTTCTTTCTCGCCTTCTAACAATTTAGAGACAGGAATTCCAGTCCATTTGCTAACAATCAATGCAATATCTTCTTCATCAACTTCTTCTTTTATTAATTTAAACGATACTTTGCTTTCAAGCTCTTTTAATTTCCTTTCAAGTTCTGTTAATTTTCCATACTTTAATTCAGCAGCCCTGTTCAAATCATATTCTCTTTCAGCTTTTTCTATTTCAATTTTTGTATCTTCAATCTCTTTTTTTAATTTTCGTATCTCTTCTATTTGGGCTTTTTCAATTCTCCACTGCTCTTCAAGTTCTTGTTTTTTCTTTTTAAGCTCCTCAAGTTCCTTTCTTATCATTTCAAGACGTTTCTTACTTGCCTCATCCTTTTCTTTTTTCAAACCAGCTTCTTCAATCTCTAATTGCATAATTTTTCTTGATATTTCATCAAGCTCACTTGGCATACTATCCATTTCTGTTCTTAATCTTGCAGCTGCCTCATCTATTAGGTCTATTGCCTTATCTGGTAAAAATCTATCACTTATATATCTATGAGATAAAACTGCAGCTGCTACTAATGCAGAATCTTTAATTCTTACTCCATGGTGATTTTCATATCTTTCTTTTAATCCTCTTAAAATGGAAATTGTATCTTCAACTGAAGGCTCTTTAACTAAAACTGGTTGAAATCTTCTTTCTAAAGCAGGATCTTTTTCAATATATTTTTTATATTCATTTAAAGTTGTTGCCCCAATACAATGCAATTCACCTCTTGCAAGCATAGGTTTTAATAAATTACCTGCATCCATTGCACCTTCTGCAGCTCCTGCTCCCACAACTGTGTGAAGCTCATCAATAAATAAAATTATTTTACCTTCTGATTTTTGTATTTCTTTTAAAACAGCTTTTAATCTTTCTTCAAATTCACCTCTATACTTTGCACCAGCTATTAATGCTCCCATATCAAGCGCTAAAATCTCTTTATCTTTTAAACCTTCTGGGACATCTTTATTTACAATTCTTAAAGCTAAACCTTCAACAATAGCAGTTTTACCAACACCAGGTTCTCCTATCAAAACAGGATTATTTTTAGTTCTTCTTGATAATACCTGAATTACTCTCCTTATTTCTTCATCTCTACCAATTACAGGATCTAATTTTCCTTCTCTTGCTTTTTGAGTTAAATTTACTGTAAATTTATCCAATGCTTTCATTGTTGCTTCTGGATTTGGATTCGTCACTTTCTCATCCCCCCTTATTTTTGTTAATGAGTTTAAAAAGCTTTCCTCTTTAATTCCATATTTTGAAAAAATCTGATTTATTTTATCAGTTTCACCAAGTTTTAATATTGCAAGAAAAATATGTTCAACACTAATAAATTCATCCTGCATTGATTTCATTAAATTTTCTGCTTCAATAAAAACTTTGTTTACTCTATTTGTAATATAGATATTCGTTGAATCATAACCAGGCCCTGCAACAGAAGGAATTTTATTGAGTTCATTTTCAATATCTGAAATAACTGAATCTATGTTAACTCCCATATCACTTAGGACCATTGGCACAATACCATTTTCTTGCTTTAATACCGCATAAGCTAAATGCTCCACATCTATATTTTGATGGCCTTTTGAAATAGCCAATTTTTGAGCATCTTGTATCGCTTCTATAGATTTTTGCGTAAATTTATTCCAATCCATTATTTACCTCCATTTTTTGCTAAATTATTCTTTTATTAAGATAGGAGTTAATAGATAGAAGTCAACAATTATAAATAAAAAAAGCGGGGAAATCCCCGCTTCTTAAATTTTACAGAAGTGCTCAAAGTTAGAACTTATATTGAATTCCTATATTTGCAGAATAGAATGTTCCATCTAAATCACCATATACATATTCTTCGTCATCATTGAAATCAGTTAAATTAAAAACTCCATAAATTCCCCAGTGCTCATTAATATCAAAGTTTACATTTAATGTTAAATTTAAAATTGAATAATCTAAATCTGAATAATCATCAAAACCTGCATAATCAAGAGTTTTTCCTCCATCAGAAGAAATATATGTAATATAAAATTTTGGAGGGGCAAAACCATGAATATCTTGATCTTTATCTATGAAATTTACACTTGGGATAACGAAATGTGGAGTATCCATTTCAGCTGTTGCCTTTGTGTAAGTCCCGTTTAATGAAATATTAAAATTTTTTGTTGCTTTAAAATCTAAATTAGCTAAAAATACATTCATTTCATTTTCATATTCAATTTTATCACATGCAGAACCGACCCGGTCTGTAAAAGCATGACCACCTCAGCCACCATACAATGCAACGCTTATTTTTGACTTCTCTTCATATTTTGCGTAATTATATCCAAAAGTAAAAACTAAATTTTTTGTTAAAAATAATGTCGAATCAAAACCAACCATGTAATCATTAGCATCCCAATCTGTATTTCCTTCATCGTTGTCTTTATCAGAATATATTCCAATTAAGGATAAATTAAATTTATCTGTAGGCATAAAGTTTAAGTTTAGTTTATAATCATAAACTTCTGATGGTGAAACAGATCCATTATATGTTCTCAAATCGTAAATTTTTGTATAAGCTGGCATTCCACCATAGCTTGTAATTGGTAATGGCTTCATGACAGTTGTTTGATCATACATTAATGTTTCTGGGATGCAACCAGCCTCTGGCTGTCCAAAAGGGTCATCAATATCTGAATATGCAAATTTAAATCTTCCAGAAAATTTATTAAATGGTTTAAAATCAAACCCAAATTTAAATTTATTTAATTCTGTTTCCTTTTCATCTGGATAAACTTCATAATTATCCCTATCAATATCTTTATATTCATAACCTAATCTGATTTTATATCTATTCTTCATAAATCTATATACTAAGTCAAATGAAAATTCATACTGATCTCTATCAATTGCAGACTTTCTTACAAAATCAAATTCTACTGGTTGGCCTGTTGCAGCGTTATAATACGCTTTTGTTGGATCTGTAATTGGATTACCATTAGGGTCAACACCATTATAAGCATCTCCGTTTAAATCGACAAATACATCATCACTATCTATATCGATATATCTAAATTTTGCTGATAATGTTAATTTTCTATTCAAAAGATGTGTTGTTAATCTTGTTCCAAATGTAGTTTGATCAATTTCAGGATCAGAATCATTGTAACCATCATTATTTTTTATATTACTGTCAACAAAAGTCGCAGATAATGTAGTATAATAAGGTAAATCTAATCTCATCTTTATTGTATCCATATGTTTTTCAGACTCAGGAGTTCTCTGAACCTCTGCACTTGTAGCGTATGTGTCAGGATTCAATCTTGGTTGGAAAATTTTGTATTTTTTTTGGCTTATATTCCATAAACCTAATAGATTATCAAATTGTGTTGTTGGTGTTGTTCCATCAGTTTCAAATGTTCTGTACGTATGAGAATAGCTTAAATAAACAGGACCTAATGTCATATTAATTCCACCAGAAATATCTCTTGTTCTTTCATCAATATTTTTTCTTAAGCCTCTAACATGGCATAACGTACATTTACCAACCATCACAGTTTTATGTTCATATCCTTTTCTTGACTCATTTCTACCAGCAAAAAATAATTTTACATTTTCTAAATTAGGTATAGAAAAAACTGTTTTAAATTTAGCTTCTGTTCTTCTTATATAATAATCTTTACCCACTGCAGATTTTTCATTTTCAAATTCAAACCATTGTGCACCAGGAGAACCACTCCCATTATCAAAAGTAAAAGGATTTACTCCATAGACTTTACCATCTGGAGAATTTACAAGAGGAATTTTTTTCATTGCAACAGCAGGTTGGAAATTATTTTTATCAAAATCTATAAACAATTTATCATAACTCTTTCTGTGATAAAGTCTATTATAGGAAAAATCTACATCAAGATGCCTTAATAAATTTCCTTTTATTTTTAAATCATTAGTGGATTCTCCTTCATAATTCCCTTCAACATAAATGTCTGAAGTTGAATTAAAAGCTTTTAATTCAACATTTCCAGCAGGAGAAGAATCATCTTCTTTATATTCCGCAGCTCTATCTAATTCGTCATTATCACCTTGAATATATGCACCAATCCCAACTTTACCACTAATATTTTTTTCTCCTGCAAATACAGGAATTGAAAGAACTAAACTTATAGTCATAATAATTAATATTTTAAATTTTTTCATTACTATCCCTCCTTTTTATCTTGTTAGTCCTCTACCATGACTTGGAATGGATAACGATGGCAAATCAGATCCGTGTACCGCTCCATGACAAGTTGTACATTTTGTTCCCATAAAAATTTGAGTTGTTCTTGGATTAGGAATACCCTCTATTTTTTGAGAAGTTTTATTTATATTAGGATTAAAAGGAATAGTACCACCTGGATTCATTTTTACATTAGGAGATTGAATAGCTGTGTGAAAATGCATTTCATGACATTGCAAACATAAAAATGGTTCATTTTTCTTTAGTAAATTATTAGCCACAGTTCCGTGAGGATCATGACAGATTGTACAATCTTCAACAACAGGCTCATGTTCAAAAGTAAAAGGACCTTGATATCTTGTATGACAATTCAAACATAAATCTGTTAATCTTTCATCTGTTTTTAAATTATTAAGAAGACTTCCATGATTAGCATGACAATCTGAACATTTCATTTTTCCTTCTTTTACAGGATGATGTGTGGGATAGTAAGATTTAGCTTGTATATCTTTATGACAGCTAAAACATAAATCAGGCTCTTTCTTTATTAATAAATATTCATTATGATTGTTATGAACTTTATGACAATCTACACAAGCAATATCATTCAATGAATGTTCAGAACCATTCCAATCATTATGTTCATCACCAGTATGACATCTTAAACATATTGCACTTGATGCTACTGCATCAACTTTTTTTGGATTAATAATTTTTGATGGATCTTCTTCATCAATATGAACACTTCCTGGTCCATGACAACTTTCACATCCTCTTTGACCAGTAGGAGTTTCACCTGCAATTATTCTTCCATGCACATTTGCTTTAAAACTATTCACATATTCTTCATGACAGTCTGCACAAGCCTTCGTACCAACATATTTAGCTCCTGGAGCTACTACTGGAATTTTAAGAAGAGATTTTCTTGAATTTTGAATTCCTTTTTGACAAACTTGATAACCACATGAAGAGATTAAGATCAAAGAAATAAACAAACATCCAACTAAAAAAATTTTTTTCTTCATCATCCCTCACTCCCTTTCTTTATTTTTTTAATGAATTAGATTTTAAAAAATTGAGATTGATAAAATATTCACCTCCTTTCGGAAAAATTTTAAAAAAATAATATAGTAATACACCGTAAATTTTTTTTGAAGAGAAATAAAGAATTGCCTTCAAAATCCCTCTGCTACGCAGAGTTTTAAAAGTTCATTTAGAATTGTAACATAATTGTTCCATAAATTATCCTTTTTTGTTTCAATGGTGTAATATTTATTAATTAAAAAATATTAATTTGTCAAGTGAAAATTTTATTTATAGCAAGAAAATTTTCACAAAGTTTAAAATAAAAAAGGCAGCCATATGGCTGCCTTTTAATATTTAATTCAAATCAAATTTAATTAATTTCTTCTACCTTCCTCCTTCAAACCTTTATATCTGTATAATCAACTATTTCCATGGAGAATAAAGAGTCCCTAAAACACCACAATTAGTCTTTTCTGCTGCCATATATT
>JALVYZ010000167.1 GCA_027037705.1 bacterium
TTGATTTTTATCTCCAAGAAAATCTAAAAAAACAGCTGTAACATTTTCAAAATTTTTTTTAGCCCAGGTAAGGGCGTAATAACTATCTACGCCCCCACTTATACAAACACCAATTTTCATCATTAAAACATTGCTGGATCTCTGAAAGTTCCATAAACTTCTCTAAAGACATCGCATATTTCTTGTAAAGTGCAATATTCTCTTACACAGTTAATTATATAAGGCATTAAATTATCATTTCTTTTAGCTGCTTCTTTTAATTCTCCTAATAATTGTGCCACTTTAGCATTATCTCTTGTTTCTTTTATTTTCTTTAATCTTTCAATCTGTTTTCTTTCAACTTCAGGATCTATTCTCAAAATTTCAATTGGCTCTTCCTTTTCCTGAACATATTTATTAACTCCAACAACAATTTTTTCTCCCTTATCTACCTGTTGTTGATAACGATAAGCAGCTTCGGCAATTTCCTGTTGAGGAAAACCAAGCTCTATTGCTTTTAAAATTCCACCTAATTCATCAATTTTATTAATATAAGCCCAAGCATCTTGCTCCATTTTATTTGTTAAAGCTTCTACAAAATATGAACCAGCAAGTGGATCAATAGTGTTTGTTACTCCACTTTCTTCAGCAATAATTTGCTGAGTTCTTAACGCAATTGTTACAGCATGTTCTGTTGGTAAAGCTAAAACTTCATCAAGAGAATTTGTATGTAAACTCTGTGTTCCACCCAAAACTGCAGCAAGAGCTTCTAATGTTGTTCTTATTACATTGTTATATGGTTGTTGAGCTGTTAATGAACAACCAGCAGTTTGTGTATGAAATCTTAACATCCAGCTTCTTGGTTTTTTAGCTTTAAATCTTTCTTTCATTATTTTTGCCCATATTCTACGAGCAGCTCTAAATTTTGCTATCTCTTCAAAAAAATCTATATGAGAGTTAAAAAAGAATGATAATCTTCCTGCAAAGTCATCTACATTAAGTCCTCTTTCAATACATGCCTGGACATAGCCAATACCATCTGCAAGTGTAAAAGCAAGTTCCTGAACAGCAGTAGACCCTGCTTCTCTTATATGATATCCACTTATTGAAATAGTATTCCATTTTGGAACATTTTTAGTACAAAATTCAACTGTATCAACAATAATTTTTAAAGATGGTTCAGGAGGTAGCATAAATGTCTTTTGTGCAATAAATTCTTTTAACATATCATTCTGGATTGTTCCACCAATCTGATCCATTCCTACTCCCTGCTTTTCAGCAACAACTATATACATAGCAAGTAAAATTGCAGCTGGTGGATTTATTGTCATTGAAGTAGTTACTTTTGATAAATCAATTCCATCAAATAAAATTTCCATATCAGCTAAAGTATCTATTGCAACACCACATTTACCAACCTCTCCTCTACTCATTGGGCTATCTGAGTCATATCCCATCAAAGTAGGCATATCAAAAGCTGTACTTAAACCAGTTTCACCATGTTCAATTAAATATTTAAATCTTTTATTTGTATCTTCCGCTGTTCCAAGACCAGCAAATTGTCTCATTGTCCATAATCTTCCTCTGTACATTGTAGGCTGAATCCCACGAGTAAAAGGATATGAACCAGGGAAATTTAAATCTTTTACATAGTCTAAATCTTTTATATCTTCAGGGGTGTATAATGGTTTGATTTCCATATCAGAAACAGTAGTAAATCTTTCAAGTCTCTCTGGAACTTTTTCACATGATTTTTTATAATTTTCTTCCCATATCTCTTTCTCCTTCTGAATTTCACTGAATATTTCTTCATTAAACATTTTCATTTCTCTCTCCCCCTTTTATTTTTTAATATTAGTGTTAGTGTTGGTGATAGTGTTAGTTAATTTTCATTTTCCACTATTCACTGTTCACTATTCACTACCTCTACAACCTCTATCCACTTCCGACCCCACACACCGCACTCCCGACTTTTTATAGCCCAGTGCCTCTTGCCTATTTTTAAAACTCAAACCCTTCCCTTTCAGGAATACCTTTGTGATAATAATGTCTTATTTCTTTCATCTCTGTTATAAGATCAGAAATTTCTATAATTTCTTTAGGTGCATACCTTCCTGTAATAATTATTTCTACATTTTCAGGCTTATTTTTCAAAGTTGATATTATCTCATCTATTTGTAATAGTTTGAAATCAAGAGCAACATTCAATTCATCAAGAATAACTATATCATAATTTCCTGAAAAAATAGCCTTTTTTGCTTTTTCCCAACAATTTTTTGCTAAATCTACATCAATTTTTTCAGGATTTTCTTTACTAACAAATTCCTTTCTTCCACACTGTTCTATTTCAACATAAGGAGATAGTTTCTTAATAGAATTTAATTCACCATAATTAATCTGACCTTTCATAAATTGAAAAATTTTAACTTTTTTATTATGTCCAGCAGCTCTTAACGCTAATCCAAGAGCTGCAGTGGTCTTACCTTTACCATTTCCAGTATAACATTGAATAAAACCTTTATTAATGTTGGTGTTAGTTTTATTATTCATAGTTATTTGTAGTCATTTATAGTAATTAATTGTTATTTGTAGTAATTTGTTGTAATTCATTGTTCGCTGTTCGTGATTCGTAATTCGTGGCTCGTGGTTCGTGTTTTTTCTTCCACCTTCCGCCTTCTATCTTCAACCTAAAATTAAGTGTTGGTGTTGGTGATAGTTTTTAATAATTTTGAATTATCCATTATCACTAACCTAAACTAACCTCCAACTAACCTTTATAACCTCTATAACCTCTATCCCCTCTCGACTCCACACTCCCGACTATTTTATTCCAAGAACATTTCTTGCAATAACAAGTCTTTGAATTTCACTTGTTCCTTCATATAATGTTGTTGCCCTTGCATCTCTATAGTATCTTTCAACTTTGTATTCTTCAGCATATCCATATCCACCAAGAATTTGTATTGCCTCATATGTAGCTCTATTTGCTGCTTCTGTCCCATATAGCTTTGCCATTGAAGCTTCCTTTGTAAAAGGTTGTCCATTTTGTTTTAACCATGCAGCTCTCAAACATAATAATCTTGCAGCTTCAAGTTCTGTCATATGATCAGCAATTTTCCACTGAATTGCCTGAAAATTAGCTATTGGTTGACCAAATTGAGTTCTTTCCTTTGCATAGTCAACTGCTATTTCCATTGCTCCAAGGCCTATACCAACAGCCATTGAACCAATTCCAATTCTTCCTCCATCAAGAGCAGAAAGAGCTATTTTTAAACCATCTCCTTCATTTCCAAGAAGATTTTCTTTTGGAATTCTTACATCTTCAAGTGTTATAGGATTTGTTGGTGAACCTTTTTGTCCCATTTTAAGTTCTGCTTTACCTATTGTCATTCCTGGAGTTCCCTGTTCAACCAAAAAAGCGCTTATTCTTCTACCTTTTGGTGCATCCTTATCAGTTACTGCCCATATAACAATAACTCCAGCAACTTCTGCACTTGTAATCCATATTTTGCTGCCATTTAAAATATAATAATCTCCATCTTTGACAGCTCTTGTTCTCATACTTGCTGGGTCACTTCCAGCATGAGGTTCTGTGAGGCCAAAAGCTCCTGCAAGGTATTCTCCAGAGCAAATTTTTGAACAATACTTTTTCCTCTGCTCTTCTGTACCAAATCTATATATGACCTCATTTACCATATTTGTAACACTCATGGTAACACCAGTTGAAGCACATTTTTTCCCAACTTCAGTCAATGCTAAACTTAGTGGCACAACCCCAACATTAGCACCACCATACTCCTCTGGAATTGTCATTCCCATTAGTCCCAGTTCTGCCATTTTTTTAATATTCTCAGCTGGGAATTTATGTTCTTTATCTGAAATATCAGCAAAAGGTTTAATCTCTTTTTCTGCAAAATCAGCAACCATATCTCTTATCATTTTTTCATGTTCCGTAAGAAAAAAATCCATCTCCCTCTCCTTTCATTAGATTTTGAGAAGCATTATAATAAATAAAAAAAAATTTCAATTATTTTTTACGTTAACTGGGAAGTATTGTCAAAAGATTTTCTGAAGCGATTCTTTGAATTTCCTTTTTTGAAAAGAGATTTTTTATTTTTAAAAGTTCATAATATGGAGAACCAAAAGGATAGTCACTCCCAAAAAGTAATTTATTTATATCAAAATTTTTTGCATAATCTTCAATTTCATCAATACTTGCAAGTGCTGTATCAACATATATATTTTGTTCATTAAAAATTCCTTCTGCTTTTAATTTACTATATCCTCCATTTAAAAAACCAAAATGAGGTATAATAATTATTGTTCTTTTATTAATCATTTCAATAAATTTAATTGTGTTTAAAAATTCTTCTTCTAAAATAACTGGTAGATTGTTTTCACATATAAATTTGATAAAATGTTGACATTTTTCAGATCTATAATCATATTCTGGTTCATTTGAGTGTCTATGCCATTTAATACCTTTAAAAATTTTGTCTGGCAATTTAAAGTCATTCCATACAAAATAAAAAACAAAAATATTTTTTTCATTCTTAGCAATATTTTTTAGATAATTATGAACATTTTCTCTTAAAGATTTGTATTTATTAGAATCATAAAAATTAGAATTGTATCTATCATAAATTTCTTCTACAGGTGAGAATAGTACTCCTCCATCAATCCCAGCTTTTTCCCATTCTTTTTTTATTATATCAAATTTCTGTGTTAAACCACAATGCACATGAGAATCTAAAATCATATTAAATACTAATTTAAATTTTGAATCTCTTTTGTATTGATTTCTATTTTTGCTGAATGTCTCAATGATTCAATATATTTTTGAAATAATTTTTGTTCTTTTTCTTTTTTTAATATTTCTCTTATTTTAGATTTTACTTGATCGTAAGGCAAATTAAAGTTCTTTTTATTTTTATCATAATAATCTTTTATTTCTTGTTCAGAAATAATAATATTATTAAAAATTTTTCTTTTTAAAAATTCATTAATCATCAGCTCCTTTTTTAATGCTTCTAATTTCTTTTTAAAGCTTTCATCTTCATCAATTCTTGCTTTTTTACTCTCTTCATATATTAATTCTTTATCAATTAAATTTTGAATAAATTGTAATTTTTTCTCTGGTTTTTTCAGTAATTTCTGCAAGTTTTCTGGCAATTTTGCTTTTTCTCTCCTATAATCATCTAAAGTTATTGGGATATTATTAACTTTTGCGATTACAGGTACTTTTAACTTTTTTACATCACTAACCTTCTTTACTTTTGTCATCTTTGAATCACAAGCAACAAAAGAAAATATTAGCAATAAATAAAAAATTTTTTTAATCAAATTTTCTCCTTATTTTTTTATAAATAATTGGTGAAATTGACATTAAAACAAACAAAAATACTGCAACGAAAAATTTTAATGAAAACCTTCCATTCATAACATCAATTATTGAATTTCCAAAAATAACATAAACAGCACAACTTGGAATAGAGAATATAAATGATGCAATTATGTAATGGGAAAATTTTATCTCAGTTAATCCAAACATATAATTCAGAAGATTATATGGAAACAACGGGATTAATCTTGTAATTGCAACAATTTTCCATCCATTTTTTTTTACATCATGGTAAAGCTTTTCAAATCTTGAATCAAGAATTTTATTTTTTATATAATTTCCTAAAAAATATTTAGCAAGATAAAAACAAATTGTAGCTCCAATAACTGTTCCAATTAAACTGTATAAAGTCCCCCAAATTGGACCAAATAAAATTCCAGCAATTAAACCAAAAGGTGAAGGAGGGATAAAAAAAACAGGTGCTAATGAATAAACAATTATATATATAACAGGAGCAAAATTTTTATAGTGATGTAAGGTTAAGGATAAATCTTTATTATTAAAAAGTCCTTCAAAGTAAAATTTAATAAAAATAAGTATTATAATTAGTGTAATTAAAAATCCTATTTTTTTAAAATTCACTTTTTCTATTTTATCCATTTTAATTTCAAAGCATTAAACTCTCCACAATTTTCACAGAAATCACTCCATTTTGAAAATGAATTTTTACATTGTTCGCAAAGAAAATCAAATATATTTAAGTTATCTAAATTAAATACTTTTCTTAATTCTTCATAACTTTCTTTTAACTCTCCTTCTTGTCTATAACTTATTTCAGCTAATAAAAATGATGCTATAATTTTAAAATTTTCATCATTAACTAAAGAGTTTACAATCTTTTTTGCTTCATTAACATTCCCTTTTTTAAACAAAATTAAAGCTTTAAAAAATTTTCCAATTGGAGAAGAATTAAGTTTCATTATTATTTTTTCAATTTTTTCATCCTGAGAATTTTCATATAATTCATATAATTTATAAATAAAAAAATCATCTTTAGTTTTTTTAAAGCCTTCTTTTAATATTTCTACATCACCTTTTTTCTCATATTTTAACATATAAGCAGGTGTTAATTTAGGGAACTTTTTTATTAAATCATCAATTAATTTTTCATCATTACTACTTTTGGCTTTTAAATAATGTATTTTTTCTAATATCTTATCATCTTTTCCAATTCTTTGTTGAATTTCAATTGCTTTATCAAAATTTTTCAATTTTAAATTTGCCTCTCTTAGTTTTTCTAATATGTCTTTATTACTAAATGAGCTATCCTGTAAAATTTCTTCTCCAAGTTCAACAACATTTTCATAACTTTTATGTTCAAAAAAATAATCTATTAAATAAAATTTTCTCAACTCTACTGGTAGTTTATTAATTATATTTTCAATTTCTTTTTCATTTTCAATATCTTTTAAAAAAATCAATGGTAAAAAATTTTCCTCATCTAACTTATATGCACTTTTTAAATCTTTTCTTGCATTTTTAATTTTTCCAGATAATAAATTAACTAATCCCTTTTTTATGCTTTCTAAAGCACTAATTTTCTTATTCAAAATCTTTTCAATTTTTCTTCCTTTTAGCTTTAGTTTCATTTCAATTGTTAATGAAATTAAAAACATTATAAAAACACCTAAAAGGATACTCCCTAAAATTAAAATTGATAAAGGTAAATGAACTGATTCTCCAGGATATAAAGTTAACTGAATTTCTCCTGAATTTAAAAATACAAAAAATGCAACAGCAATTATTATAATTGCAAAAAATACTAATCCTGCTTTAAACTTCATTTTTATCTCCCCACTGCTTTGTATTTAAAACCTAATTTTTCAATTTTTTTTCTATCATAAATATTTCTTCCATCAATTATTACATTATCTTTCATTAAATCTTTGATTTTAAATAAATCAAGATACTTAAATTCATTCCATTCAGTAACAATTACAATTGCATCTGAGTCCTTTGCAACTTCATAAGAATTATCACAATAAGTAATTGAAACATCTTTAAAAATCTTTTTTGCATTTTCCATTGCTTCAGGATCATATGCTTTGATATTTGCTCCTTCTTTATGTAAAGCGTTAATTATATCAATTGATGGAGCAAGTCTCATATCATCTGTATTTGGTTTAAAAGCTAATCCCAAAATTCCAATATTTTTACCACTTAAATTACCATAAATTTCTTTTAATTTTCTCACTGGAAATAATTTCTGATAGTCATTTATATTTCTAACTTCTTTTAATAATTTAAAATCATATCCCAAATCTTTTGAAATTGCAATAAAAGCATCTAAATCTTTTGGGAAACAAAAACCTCCATACCCCAACCCTGCATTTAAAAATGCTTCGCCAATTCTTTTATCAAGGCCAATACCCTTTGCAACTTTTTTTATGTCAGCTCCTGCAAGTTCACAAATATTTGCAACTGCATTTATAAAAGAAATTTTCATTGATAAAAATGCATTTGAAGCATGTTTTATTATTTCTGCACTTTTTATATCAGTTACAAGAATAGGAGCATTTAAGGGCTGGTAAAGAGAAATTAAAATTTGTGCTGCTTTTTCATTTTCAACTCCAATTACTATCCTATCAGGGTTCATAAAATCCTGAATAGCTGTGCCTTCCCTTAAAAATTCAGGATTAGAAGCTACATCAAATTCACAATTATTAACATTATATTTTTCAATAACATTTCTTAACCATTCGCCAGTTCTAACCGGGACTGTACTTTTTTCAACAATTAATTTGTAACCATTAATATTCGTTCCAATCTCTTTTCCCACTCTTTCTATTGCTGATAAATCAGCACTTCCATCTTCTCTTGGAGGAGTACCAACAGCAATAAAAATAACTTCGCTTTCTTTTACTCCTTCTGAAATTTCTGAAGTAAAACTTAATCTTTTTTCCCTGACATTTACTTTAACTAAATTATCAAGTCCAGGTTCATAAAATGGAATTTTATTATTTTTTAATTTTTTTATTTTATCTAAATCATTATCAACACATATAACTTCATTTCCTAAATCAGCAAAGCAAGCACCAGTTACAAGACCCACATAACCAGAACCAATCACAGCAATTTTCATCTATTTTCCTCCATTAACTTAATAAAATTATCAAATAAATACCTTGAATCATGGGGGCCAGGTGAACTTTCTGGATGAAATTGAACACTAAAAAATTTTCTACTTTTACATTCAATTCCTTCTAATGTGTTATCATTTAAATTTATATGAGTAATTTTTACATCTGTAGGTAAAGATTCAGGCATGATAGCAAATCCATGATTTTCAGCTGCAATATGAACTCTACCTGTAGCCAAGTTTTTAATTGGTTGGTTCCCACCATGATGACCAAATTTTAGTTTATATGTTTTACATCCTAATGCCAGTCCTAAAATTTGATGTCCAAGACAAATTCCAAATAAAGGTTTTTTCCCAACTAAATTAGATACATTTTCAATTGCATAATCTACAGCTGCAGGATCTCCTGGTCCATTAGATAAAAAAACTCCATCTGGATTCATATCAAGGACATCTTTCCAATGAGTTTTAGCTGAAATAACTTTAACTTTTACTCCTCTTTCAGTAAGTAATCTTAAGATATTCTTTTTAATACCAAAATCGTATGCAACAACAAAGTATTTAAAATCTTTTACTTTTTTATATCCATTCTCAATATCCCAATCTCCCTCATCCCACTCATAACTATCTTCACATGTCACTTTATCAACTAAATTTTGTCCTGTCATAGGTTTTAATTTTGAAGCCTTCTCTTTTAAATAATTTAAATCAAGATTGATAGAAGATATTACTCCTGGTTGAGCACCTTTATCTCTGATATGTCTAACAAGAGCTCTTGTATCAATACCTTGAATTCCAACAATTTTAAATTCTTTTAAATATTCATC
Source organism: bacterium (assembly GCA_027037705.1). Taxonomy (GTDB): domain Bacteria; phylum DYJV01; class DYJV01; order DYJV01; family JALVYZ01; genus JALVYZ01. Next base: position 9,287 of record JALVYZ010000167.1, read on the forward strand.
AAGTGTTTTTTTACTTCTCCAATTGCTTGGAAAATCAAAATACTCTTTGACAATAAATCCTTCAACAAAAATCCTATTTGATTCAATATCCTCAAAGTTTACTCCATAATTTCCAATTTGAGTGTAAGTCATTGTTACTATTTGACCACAATAAGAAGGATCAGTTATAATTTCCTGATATCCAGTCATGCTTGTATTAAAAACTATTTCACCTTCAGTTTCTCCTATATATCCAAATGAATAACCTTCAAAATATGTACCATCTGAAAGCATTAAAATTGCTTTTTTCATTTAATTTCCTCGTTTATATTCGTGATTTGTTACTCGTTAATGCGTATATCCGTTAATGTGTGGATGCGTATATGAGAATATTAATTTTTATACATCTACGCATCTTCTTTCATCTTCCTTAAATAAGTGTTAGTGGTAGTGTTAGTTTTCATTAGCAATTATTTAGATAGTTCCTCTTCTAATCTCTTATACCACCAGTCATAAACAATTTCCCCATTAGAAATTGTCATTATAGGCCAGCCTTTAAATTTTCTTCCAATAAATGGAGAATTTTTACTTTTAGACTTTATTTCATCTTTTGTATAAACTTTTTCAAGCTCTATATCAATTATTGTAATATTAGCCTTAGCACCTACTTCTATTTCACCTTTCTCTATTCCTACAATTTTAGCTGGTTTAATGGTCATTCTGTATATTAAATCTTTTAGAGTAATTTTATTATTAAGCACAAGCTGATAACATACAGGAAAAGCAGTTTCAAGTCCTATAATTCCATTCGGTGCATATTCAAACTCTACAAGCTTTTCATGTTCTGCATGAGGAGCATGATCTGTTGCAACACAATCAATTATTCCTTCACTTAAAGATTCAATTAATATCTCTTTATCTTCTTCAGTTCCAAGGGGTGGATTCATTTTGAAATTTGTATCATAATCTGATTCGTATACATCTTTATCAGTCAAGCTTAGATGATGAGGCGTGACTTCACAGGTGACATTAACATCTTTATTTTTAAAAAATCTTATTATCTCTACACTTCCTTTAGAGCTTATATGACAGATATGAACTTTAGAACCAGTATATTCAGCAATTTTAATATTTCTAAATACATTTATTTCTTCTGAAATTGATGGATTTCCCATAATTCCAGCCAATGTTGAATATTTTCCATCTCTCATAAATCCTGTGGCTAAATTTAAGTTTTCACAATGGCATAAAATTGGGACATTAAAAAATTTAGCATATTCAAAAGCTGTTTTTAATAAAAATGCATTTCTTATATCAACACCATCATCAGAAAGAGCAATTGCACCTGCTTCAATTAAATTACCAAATTCTGTTAAACTTTCTCCTTTTAATCCTTTTGTAATAGCAGCAACAGGATAAATATTAATCTTTGTTTCTTTTCCTTTTTTTAAAATATACTTTACTACTTCTTCATTATCAATAACTGGATTGGTATTTGCCATACAGCAAATATCTGTAAATCCACCTTTTTTTGCAGCTTCTGCTCCAGAAAAAATATCTTCTTTATATTCATATCCTGGATCTCTTAAATGAACATGAATATCAACAAATGAAGGTGTAGCTACTTTACCTTTTAAATCAAAATGTTGAAAATCTCTATACTCTTTCTTCTCAAGTTCTGATTCATATATGTCAATAATTATTCCATCTTTTATTGCAATATTAAAAATGCCATTAAAATCTTTTACAGGATTTACAATTTTTAGATTTTTTAAAACAATCATTTCTTAACTTTCCCCACCACTACCAATTAATAGATAAAGAATTGCCATTCTCACAGCAATACCATTTTCAACTTGTTCTAAAATTACACTTTTATCTGAATCAGCAACTTCAGATGAAATTTCAACTCCTCTATTCATAGGACCTGGATGCATAATTATTGCATCATTTTTTAAATTTTCAAGATATTCTTTTTTAAAACCAAAAAATTTTGCATATTCTCTAATTGAAGGGAATAATGCTTTATTTTGCCTTTCAAGCTGAACCCTTAACATCATTACAACATCAGCTTCTTTAATCTCATCTCTGAAATCTTTTACAATTTTTACACCTGTTTTTTCAATATCTCTTGGCATCATCATTGGAGGTGCATAGACTTTTACATTTGCACCAAGTTTTGTTAGTAGGAAAATATTTGAACGAGCAACTCTACTATGCAAAATATCACCAGCAATTATTATATTTAATCCTTTAATTCGACCTTTTTTCTCTAAAATTGTGAAAGCATCAAGAAGTGCTTGAGTTGGATGTTCATTTATTCCATCTCCAGCATTAACAACAGATGCTTTTAAAATTTTTGATGCAAATTTTGTAGCACCACTTGCAGGATGTCTAATAATTACAACATCACTTTTTAATGCTTCTATATTTTTTAATGTATCTAAGAATGTTTCACCTTTTTTTACACTACTTGTAGAGGCAGAAAAATTTAAAGTATCAGCACTTAATCTTTTAGCAGCAACTTCAAATGATAGTCTTGTCCTTGTGCTTGGTTCATAAAAACAGGTAACAACAGTCTTCCCTCTTAAAGTTGGGACTTTTTTTATTACTCTTTCATTTATTTCCTTAAATGACTGGGCTTGCTCTAATATAAACTCAATTTCTTCTTTAGTTAAATCCCTGATGCTAACTAAATCTTTTCTATTGAATTTCATTTTAATTTAACATTCTCTGAAATATATATTTCATCTTTTCCATCATACTCTTTCACTTTAACATGAATTCTTTCTTTTTTTGAAGTTTGAATTCTTTTGCCAACATAATCAGCTTGAATTGGGAGTTCTCTATGTCCTCTATCAACAAGCACGCATAATTGGATTGTTTTTGGTCTTCCTAAATCCATTATAGCATCAAGTGCTGCTCTTACTGTTCTACCTGTATATAAAACATCATCAACTAAAATAATATTCTTATCGTCAACAGAAAAATCAATTTCTGTACTTTTTAATTCTGGATAATGAGTACTTATTGATAAATCATCTCTATATAATGTTATATCAAGGATCCCCTTAGGAATATCAACTCCATACTTTTCTTTGAATAAATCTTTTAATTTCTCAGCAATATAAACTCCTCGTGTTCTTATACCTACAAGAGCACAATTTTCCATCCCTTTATTTCTTTCAATTATTTCAGCAGCAAGCCTTTCATATATCCACTTCAACTGATTTTCATCAGCAATTAATTTCATAGTATATCAATACCAGCATGTTAAAATATTTTCAACTAATTTTTAAAATTTGACTTTAAAAAAAATTACTATTATAAATCATAATTAATAATAAAGTTTTATCAAAAAATTTAAAAACAATGGCACTTTAGAAAGAATTTATAAGAAGTATGCTCAATGGTAAAAATACTAATTTTATGCGCATTAAAAGTTGAGCTGCAATTTTTACAAGCAAATTTCAGTAAAATCATTGAAAAAGGAGAATATCCATTTAAATTCTTTTTTTCAGATTACAAAAATTTAAAAATAATCTCTGCTAAATGTGGCCTTGGTAAAATTAGAAGCGCATCATTTACTCAGTATGCAATAGATAATTTAGATTTTGATTTAATTGTTAATTTTGGAAGTTGTGGCCAGATTGATGAAAATGTAACAATTGGTGATTTAATTTTCTGTACTGAGACTATTGAATA